>DAOVLS010000310.1 GCA_030631125.1 Planctomycetales bacterium | reverse complement strand
GTCTGCCGTCGGCGTTCCGAGGTGACGGTCGAGACAGTTATAGCATACGTTCATTTCGCCGTCGGCGAACCATGTATGTTCGATTTTGCGGGCGTCGGTGTCCCATGTGAACTCGCGGGACCTGGTCGGCTCCTTGAACCAGTGGAGTTCTTTCGCCTGTTCCAGCCAGAATCCGTCGGAGTCGCTGATTGACCGGTCGTACATTTCCTGGTACTGCTGGGCCGATTTAATATGCGCCTTGGCCGACCGTTCTGCCGGTGGGGGAAATGTCCTGCCCTCGCTCATCAGCGAGTCGATTGCCTTGTGTTCTTTCTCTGCCATTTCCTGACTGCTCCTTTCTGCTTTTAAGTCCGATTTCACGGAAGGTTTTATGAATACAGCCCGATTGATTCCAGTGTCCTGTCAATATTAAATCTTGCGAAAACTTTTCGCCCGAATCCCCAACGCCAAGCGTCGAACCGAGGATTCTGCTGACTTGAAGTCGAAATGTCAACCGTAAATGATGAAAAAATCGAACAGGGGGCGCTGACCCGTCTTTTCGGCAGTCAGCAGTACAAGGGGTTTTATGCCCTGTCTTCCACTGTGAAACGGAACTCTCGCGTCGTGTTCTTTGCCGTCAGGTGGGCGGTGACGGTTCCGATGGCCTGGTCCAGCGGGCCCCTGCCGTCTTTGGCGTAGGGGTTGAAAGGCCTGACGGGATACTCGAAAGCAGCGCCGGCGGGCAGGTCTAGCCGCCAGCCGTTATGGGCGATCCAGCCGCCGGCGTCTTTGCCGGTTACGGCGATGGCGTCCCCGTCAGCGGGAAAGGACCGACCCGCGGCAGTTGTGATCTCCTTGCCGGGGACGATGTGCAACGGTAGCCGGCAGACGATCCGCCGGTCCCCTTCCGGCGGCTTGCAGCAGCGGCAGGTCAACACAGCCTCGCTTTCCGCATGGACGATTTCCAGTTCGCAGCGGGCGCCTGCGTAGTCCAGCACGACGCCCGTGAGCGTCAGCCTGGCCGAGGTCGGCAGGTGAACGTCGCCGGCGACGAAGTTGCTCCATTCCGGCTGATCCTTGGAATTTCCTCCGCCGACGATCAGGCCGCAATCGTCGTGGTAGAGACTCACGAAACTCTGCCGATCCATGCCCCAGCGGTTGTCCGTCGGTTCGGCAACGATGGCGCTGATGCAGTGGAACCACTTGCCGCTCCTGGTCACGCCGGCCTCGTCGCCCATCGTCATCTCGTAACTGTCGCGGTCCTGCGGTATGGGCGCCTCGTCGCCGTCGAACCAATACTGAAACGCCGCTGCCACGGCAGGCGTGCAATCCACCGCCACGCCCGGTCGCTCGGCGCGCGGATCTTGCCCCCGAAGCCGGGGAGGCCAGAGAGCCGTCCCGTCGGACCGTTCGGCGCATGAAACCAGCCAGCGCGCAAATCGCCGGCCGTCGCCGAACAGACTGAAACTTGCCAAGGCCCTGTTTGCAATTTCGGCGTGGTACTTCACCCGCCCATCGACGGTCTCCACGTTTGCGCCGTTGGGGTAGGTGAATTTAATGTGGAAATCCAGCGCCCGGCGGAGGCAGTCCAGCACGCCGGCGTCCTTCGTGAAGGCGTAATAAAGCCCGATGGCGTGTGTATAGACGAGGTTGTAACTGGTCGTGGGGCCGCCGCCTTCTTTCCAGTAACCGTGTTCGGTCTGTTCGGCGACGGCGGCTTCGATCATCTTCCGCCCGACCTGACTCCAGTCATCGCGGTCGAAGACCTTCCCGGCCCGCGTCAGGGCCATACCGTTCCAGGTGGGAATATTGTGCACCGTGTAGTCGCTGCCGACAATGGCGGCGGCGATGCCGTCGTAGGCGAGCGTCAGACCCTCGGCCCAACTGCTCCGACGCGATTCGTCCAACTCCTCGGACACCAGGGCGTAGGCCTCGAGCCAGTGATACATGGTCCATGGCATGTAGATTGGGCCCCACCTGGACCCATCGACCTTGATGAATTCCACGTGCCCGTCCGGCTGCTGGAAGTTGCGAAGCGCGTCGCCGGTCTTGGCGACGACCCGGAGCATCTCGTCGCTGCGGTAATAGGGATTTTCCGGGTGTTCGGTCTTGTAGAGCAGCGCCAGCGGATAGATCACGTCCTGGTGAGTGACGGCCCATCCCGTGTCGGGCCCCTCATAGCCGGGCTTGATAAACCGCCCGGTCTGCCCGTCAAACTCCGTCAGGACTCCCGGCGCGCCGGCGGCAATGCGACGAAAAAATACCTCTTTCATGATCTCGATTCCCTTAGCGAAACCTTCTGTCGGGGTAACCGTTCAGTCCTTTTGGGGCTGCTGGTATTAATTCCAGACTCGTTGACTCTTAACTCCGATGATTATGCCTGTTTGAGCATCTTCTCCAGACGGTCGATGCCTTTGTCGATTTGCTCCAGGCTTGTGGCGAACGACAGGCGGACGCAACGGTCCTCGCCGAAGGCGACCCCCGGCACGAGGGCGACCCTGGCCTGGTTCAGGCATAGACTAGCGAAGTCCAGCGAGCCGGCGACCTTGCCGTAATGGGCGGATACGTCGCCGAAGCAGTAGAACGCTCCGGTCGGCTCGGTGCAGGAGACGCCTTTAATGGCGTTCAGCCGCTCGTGCATATGCCGGCCTCGCTTCTCGAACTCCCGGCGCATCGCCTCGACGGTTTCGGCAGCGGCCGGGTCGGTGTAGGCGGCCAGAGCGCCGGCCTGGATGAAACCGGCCGGGCTGTTGGTCTGGTGTGACGCCAGTGTCGCCATCGCCTTGACGACGTCGGCAGGACCTGCTACCCATCCTATCCGCCATCCGGTCATGCTGAACGTCTTGGCCAGGCCGTTGAACGTCAGCGTCCGCTCGGCCAGGCGCTCGTCCAGCGAAGCGAAACTGACGAAGCGCGTGTCGCCATAGATGAGTTTTTCGTAAATCTCATCGGTAAAGACGATAAGGTCCGTCTGGAGCACCGCGTTGGCGATGTCTGCCAGTTCTTCGGGCGTGTAGGTTACGCCGGTCGGGTTGCACGGGCTGTTGATTATGAGGATTTTCGCATCGCCTGCATGTGCGATTATATCCTCACCGGTAATCTTAAAACCTTTTTCCGGGCCTGTGGGAATGAAAACGCTTTCGCCTCCGGCGAGTTTTACCTGTTCGGGATAACTGACCCAGTACGGGGCCGGGATAAGCACCTTGTCGCCCGGATTCAGTAAGACCTGAAATGCGTTGAACAGCGCCTGCTTTCCGCCGAAGGTTACGAGAACGTTTTCCGGCTTGAGGTTAAGGTTATTTTCACGGCGCAGTTTTTCGACGATAGCGCCCTTGAGGTCTGCTCCGCACTTCGGCGTGTATTTCGTATCGCCGGCGTCGATGGCTGCCTTTGCTGCGGCGCAGATAAACGGCGGCGTCGGGAAGTCCGGCTCGCCTGCGCCGAAGGATACCACGTCGATACCGTCAGCCTTCATCTGCCTGGCCTTACCTGTTACCGCCAACGTTACGCTGGGGCTTACGCTTTTAATCCGGCTGGAAAGTTCCATATTTTCGGTTCCTTGATAAGTTGCAGCAGCAATTTTCTATGATTCATACAACTATTGATTATAGTTTGAATCTTCCGCAGAACGATACACAAACGTACGGCGGAGCGAAAGGGGCGAAATCGTGAAAGTCAAATCGGTCTGTTTTTCGGTTGGGTAGCCGGTTCAAGGAACTCGATGAATTATGAAGCGAATAACTGTCAGGAATTGTACGTTACACGATCTGGAAGCAGTTTATAATGTGGATCAAGAGGCTTTTGGTGTTCAATGTTTTCCCTCTTCATTTCTCAGGCAGGCGATTGACGTGTTTGGTGATTTATTCCAGGTTGCTGTAGATGCAGAAGGTGGGATTGTCGGGTACACATTGGGTGCTTTGCAAACAGGTAATAGCAGCGGGTGGATTTTGACTCTGGCTGTTAAGACGACTCATCGTTGCAGGGGAATCGCTAAAGCGCTGACTGAACGTATTATTCAGGTTCTCGCCGATAAAGGCGCACAAGACGTGCTTTTGACTGTTGATCCGGATAACCGGGCGGC
>DAOVLS010000407.1 GCA_030631125.1 Planctomycetales bacterium | reverse complement strand
TTATTGCCGGGGCAGTGATTGTATTGGGGGGAATCATCGGGTTATGGCTGCTCAGCCGGGTAACTCCTAAAGGAGTTGTGCTCGCGGTTGCGGTTCTGGTCTGGCTGGTTGGGAATGCAGTGGCCCAGGAGCGGACTCGAGCAATGTTGGGTATCGGTGGAGCCATGAAACTACTCGGATTTATCGGGGCCATAATGGGTATTGTCGACTTGCTGCGCAAACGCAGGTAAATAAGGATCGCTAAACCTGTTTTCGCTTTCACCCAATCAGTATTAGCGTCCTCTATTTATCCCTATTTACCCGACGTCTTATAATCGCCACAGCACCCAACAGCATCAAAATCGCAGAAGCGGGTTCGGGGACTACCACCACGAGGAAGGCGTTATTGTCGTCCCGCATATCGACATACCACTCCACGATGTCCGTCTTCGTCACTATGGGGGTCATGCCCACGAGCGACATGTGGTCGGAAAATGCCCCGTTACCCAAAATGGCGTCGAGGCCGCCCGGCATGTTCGCGTCGGGGATGACGAAAACGACTGTATTTCCGATAGCCAGATCGTCGCCTTCCCTGCCTGCGGCCAGTTCCAGCGCCAGTGCATCAACGTACCACCCGGGGCGCGTTACAGGCGCGCCGCCGACGCCCGAAACGGTAATGGTTTCTTCCGGCGCACCGGACGTGTCAATACCGGCGGCGATTGCGAAAGATTCCGAGACGAAATTGGCCGGTGAACCGGTGTCGAACAGGGCAGACCGCTCGGCGAAGGCGTCGGATGCCGTTCGGCGAATCTTCATCGCCAGCATAGGGTTGGCTCCAACCTCGGCTTCCTGAGGGCCCGTGAAAAAGTTTTGCATTGTCATCGGCACATAAAGGACGTTTCCACCGGCCGGCGGCGGGGTCTGTCCCAGCGAACCCGCCATCGTCATAAATACCAGGCGGAGGGCGTCCCAACTATGCGGGTCCACCCGAAGCACCTGGCCCTGGAGGGTGCTCGTTCCGACGATGTCCAGGTCGATCGTTCCAATGAGGGGAATTTCCACGCCCCCGCCGATGTAGTCGCGGGCGGCAGCCAGCGTCATTGGCGGAGTGTAGGCTGTATAAAGACTGTGATTTTCCGTATCGCCCGCCGCCGCCTTCTGCCCCGCAATCATCACCTGCAACGAATGGGTAACGGCGAAATCCTCCGTCCCGCCGAAGCCAATGTCGGAGAATTTCACAGCCGGGTACGGTTGAAGCGGAATGGGCGTCCCGGCGGCATAGGCATCCTGCGTCGATTTACCCAGGATGGTCGCCGATGCCCCCGTATCGGCGACCGCCAGCCAGGTCGTCGAAGGCGAACCCATTAAATCTTCAGCCTCGTACCAAGCGCCGCCAGTGGGATTGACCAAGCCGTAATACAAACCAATGTATCCGATTCCACTCGGTCCTGCCGCCCGGAGGTGAACGTCTTCGGCGACGGCTGAAGAATTTACCCACAGAAACAGGCTGAATAAAACGAACGACACGACACGAGCGCGAGCCTTCATCGAAGGTCCTCCTCTTTTTCCGGTTGAGCAATGAGCCTCTACGTCAATTATACCACAACTTGCCGATAATGCCCAGGTTTTATGGTTCGTCTTACATCCATTCCCATAAACTCTGGCAAGCGAGCGTCTGAATCCGTATTATACCGACAATATCAGGCAGGCCGGAGAATTGATTATGAGCAAGATCGCATTCGCAGTCGCTGCCCATCCTGACGATATCGAACTGATGATGGCAGGAACGCTTATCCTGCTGGGCGAGGCTGGGTATGAACTGCATTATATGAACGTCGCCAACGGTTCGTGCGGTACGGCCACGATGGACTACGACGAGGTCGTCGCGGTTCGCACAGCCGAGGCCCGCAACGCCACCGAACGACTCGGGGCGACCTTCCACGAACCACTCGTCGATGACCTGCAAATCTATTACACACCCTCGCTTGCATCCAAACTGTGTGCGGTTGTCCGCCAGGTCAGGCCGGAGGTGCTGCTGATTCCCTCGCCGCAGGACTACATGGAAGATCACGTCAATGTCTCCCGTCTGGCAGTAACGGCTGCATTCTGCCGGAATATGCGAAATTTCGCCACCGATCCGTCCGTCGCGCCGATAGGCGACGATACCGCCCTCTATCACGCCCTGCCATGGGGCCTGAAAGACCAATACAGAAAGCCTATTACGCCCGACCTTTACGTCGATATCTCCTCGGCTATCGACGCGAAGCGCGACGCACTCGCCTGTCATCGAAGCCAGAAGGAATGGCTCGACGAAAGCCAGGGGCACGATTCATATCTCAATACGATGGTTGAAATGTCGAAGAATGTCGGGAAAATGTCAGGCCAATTCGACTACGCCGAGGGGTGGATAAGACATTCACACCTCGGCTTCGCATCAGAGGATTTCGACCCGCTCAGCGATGCGCTGGGCGATTTAGTGATTTTTCGACATTAACAGCTTTTTGGGGTGCCATGCCTTCACGCGCAGCGAAGCGGAGCGGGTAGGCATGTGGCACACAATATGTATCGCGGACATGCTTACACCCTCCGCTCCGCTACGGGTGAAAGCATGGCACCCATCGTTATTGATTTTATAGACCTGTAAAAGGAGATCAGACAAATGGCTAGACCATTGAGCAAGATTGCACCGGATTGGTGGGACTATACCACTTTGGATAAAGAGATTCTACAGGATGCGGCCAGGTTGACCGCCGACGATATGCTTTCGCTGTCGCGCGAGGGTTTCAAGGTCGTGTTTTACGACACGCTGGAGGATTTTTACCTGGCAGAGGCGTTGGAGTACATCGAGGCGTGGCGGCAGGCGACGTCTGACAACCCGGTCGGCATCTGCGGACCTAT
>DAOVLS010000218.1 GCA_030631125.1 Planctomycetales bacterium | reverse complement strand
ATCGTCCAGCAACAGGCGGCATTTCCACTCCCCGAAGGCGCGAATGTCATACATCTCAACGGCTGCCTTCAGGTATTTTATCGCGTTCGGATCAAGCGGGTGAGGCGCGTACCCCACTATGAAACGGTCGGGATACCGTCTGGCTGCCCGGACGGCGTCGGAAAGCGGCAGGCCCGGATGACTGCAACCCGGTTCGTCATAAATTGGATTGAACGCACTCCCATATTCGGAGGCGTTTTCTGACGGATGGATACACCATGTCAGCAGGGTCGCCTTGTCGATACCGTGTTCGTCGAGGTTGGCGACCAGGCCGGCGTCGTCCTTGCCGTGCCAGAAAACGTGCTGATGTGAGTCAATTATGCGTGTTGGTGATGACACTTTCATTATCTCCACTGGTTTAATTCATCTTCAAAGAACTTCACATGTACGATTCTACCGACGCGCGAGTGGAATTGACAATGGTCCGTTCGGATGAAAAAGCGTATTTTTTCACAACAGCGCCGATCTCCCAAGCCGATATGCGTACCGGCTGCCTGCCGGTAGGCAGGACTTGGGAGTTCGGCGCTGTTGGCAAAGCAGAGATGATTACTGATTACGGGTTCCGTTTTTCTGTTTTTCCCAAACCCCTGATCCCAAAACCCTGGTCCCTGTTTTTTTCCGGTATTCCGGTAGTTTTTTCTTCTTCACGGTATTCCGGTATTCCGGTATTCCGGTTATACTGCCGCCCATGCCTGCGAATCTTACACCTGAATATGAAAAGGCCGACCGGCGTTACCGCCAGGCCGGTACCGACGCCGAGAAACTGGACGCTCTTCAGGAGATGCTCCGCGCCATTCCCAAGCACAAGGGAACCGATCACATGCAGGGCGATCTCAAACGCCGCATCAGCCAGATGCGCAAAGATATCGTCAAAAAAGGTTCCAGTAAGGGTTTCGACCAGTTCCACATTCCCAAGAGCGGAGCCGGCCAGGTGGTCCTGATCGGTCTGCCCAATACGGGAAAGAGCCAACTTGTCGCAACGACGACCAATGCGCCGGTAAAAGTGGCGGAGTATCCTTACACGACAGCCCTTCCGGCTCCCGGCATGTGGCCTTACGAGGACGTGCAAATCCAACTGGTCGATACCCCGCCGATAACGCCCGAACACGTTCCATCCGGATTGATGGGGACGATTAACTACGCCGATATAATCGCACTGGTAATTGACGTTTCATCCGAACCGCTGGAGCAGATTGACGAGACCTTTTCCATATTGGCTGAACGTAATCTGGAACTGACCTCTTTGCCCTGCAACCAACTCGATCCGGAAAATCACCATCAGCGAAGCGCGATCCTCATCGCCAACAAGACCGACCTGGTTTCACCCGGCGATATTGACGCGCTGCGTGAACTTTATACGGGTCGGCTTGAAATGATACCGGTAAGCACCGCGAGCGGCGAAGGGCTGGACGCCCTGGGACGCCGGCTTTGGGAACTGCTGGCCGTTATCCGCGTGTACACGAAGGAGCCGGGCAAACCGGTCGATAAAGCCAAACCCTATACGCTCGACATCGGTTCGACCATCACCGACCTGGCCGCCGAAATCCACCGCGACCTGCCGGAAAAAATGAAATTCGCCCGCATCTGGGGCGAAGGCCGATTCGACGGGCAACGCACGCACCGAAGCGAAATCCTCCACGACAAAGACATTGTGGAAATACACCAGTAAGAGTATGGTTCAGGGATTAGGGACTTGGGATTGGGAAAAAACGGATTAACAACCGAAGCAAAGGATCATGGATTAGAAAAGGAGATGTACATATGGCTGCATTACCGGAAATCGTATCGAAGGCGTGGGATGATCGTAATGGCCCCGTAGTTTTGACTACCGTCGATTCCGACGGGGTTCCCAACGCGATTTACGCCTCCTGCGTGAAGAAATTCAGCGAGGACAAACTCGTCGTCGCCGACAACTTTTTCAGCAAGACCCGCGCGAACATCCAGGCCGGCAGCAGGGGGGCGCTGCTGTTCATCACCAACGAAGGCAAGGCCTACCAGGTCAAAGGCGCTATCGACTACATGACCGACGGCGAGATTTTCGACGACATGAAAGGCTGGAACGGCGACCGCCCCGGACACGCCGCAGCCGTCGTCAACGTCGAAGAAGTTTTCGCCGGCGCAGAAAAACTGCTGTAGCAGTCTGCCAAAGAAAAAAGTCGGGTGCCATGTTCTTCCCCAGGGGATGAACATGCCTACCCGCTTCGCGTGAAGGCATGGCACCCTGCAATTTAGCCTACGGAAACTTCCCGATGTAAAAAAGTATTATTTTAACTTGAATACCTCGACAGCCGATGTATATTATACATAGAGACACGAGGTATAAGGCTTATCACAATCGAAGGAGAGTAGAGATATGGATTTTTCGAAGGACCTTATTCGCGGCAGTATCGTTCCGATCGTGTTGGCGCTGTTGAAGGATCGACCGATGTACGGCTACGAGATGGTCAAGGTCGTCAACGCTCGGACCGGCGGCCGGTTGGAATGGAAGGAGGGGACGCTGTATCCGACGCTGCATCGCCTCCAGGCAGGAGGTTTCATCTCGGCCAGGTGGGTTGACGCCCCGGCCGATGAAGCCCCCGGTCGGAAACGAAAGTATTACTCGATTGCCAGGAAAGGCCGGACGGAACTGGCCCGCCGCAGGGAAGAGTGGCGTCAGTTCGACCTGGCCGTCAATGCGATCATGCTTGGGGGTGCGACATGAAAACCTGGGACGAGTTGGTCGATTTGCTGACTGACCGGCTTCGGGTGGACCCGGAACTGCGGCTGGATGTGGCAGAGGAGTTGCGGGCGCACCTTGAAGACTCCGCAGCCGAGTTTCGCCGCGCCGGTCAGAGCGACGAAGAAGCCGCCGCCAGCGCCGCAAAGTCCCTTGGCGATCCGCAACAACTGGCAGATGAACTCTGGCAGGCCAATCGCCGGCGAATCCGCGTCCGAGGCGTCATACGCTGGAGCGCCCGCGCAGCGCTCGTGCCCGGGGCCATTCTTGTCATCATCGCAATAGCAATTGGGATGAGGGTTGAGTATTCGCTTCTTCTCCGGGGAGTAATATACACATCTCGGACGGACGACTTGACCGAGGATGAGCGTTTTATATTCGAAGGAGTCCCAACAGCCCAAACAACACTTGAGCATGTAAAATCCATCACAGACCGCTGGCCTGAAAATCCCGTCTATTACGGCAACTATGTAGTCCAACTGATGCGTATAGGCGGTTTATACGACAGGAAGCTGGGGCGCATCAAACCTGAGCGCTTTGACGAGGTGCTGGCTGTGATGGACAAGGGCGAGCGGATTGAACCGGACAACGCCTTCTATAACTTTACAAAAGCGGCGTGGCTAATCAAGGCCGCCGGCACTATCAGCGAAGACCCGTCGCGCACGTACGAAAGCATTGACTGGAACGACAAGGTTAAGCAGAAGAATTGTTGGCAGGTAGAGATTCATGACCGTAACCTGTTCGCTCGCGGCCTGGCCGAGTTCCGTAAGGGATTAGGCAAGACCGAGTTCACCAGCCACTCCGTGGACATGTCTGAATTGTGCATGGGCCTGCTGCCCGATCCCGAACGGCTCACTGACCACATGCGGCGGGTGGTGTTCCAGAGGACAACTCTTCTGCCGCCAATGTGGCATTATCGCGAATTGGGAAGATCGTTGTTAGCCTATGCGATTGATCTGGCCGAGGCGGGTCGGGCGGATGAGGCAATTGAACTTGTCGATTCCGTAGGCCTGATGTCGGCAAAGTTGGGTGCAAGGAGTCAGACGTTCATTGGCCTGTTTTTGGCGCGGGATATGCGCGTCAAAGGTCTGGCGCACGCCGAGCAGGTGTATAGGGAACTCAACCGTCCGGAGCGAGCGGAACAGGCCCGGTCGGCTCGGAAGCAGCAGTACGCCCAATTCAATGAAATCATCAAGAGGCCCGGGGTGGATAAGCGCGACTTGGTGCACGCCGGAATGCTGATGACCAATCTTACTCCCTCGCTTTCCGGCTATCGTCCCGATTTTGAGCCGATGCGGACGGCAGAGCAGTTCCTCGCCGCAGAGATGGGACTGATTCTGCTGCTTTGTGTGCTGGTTCTCCTGGCCCTGTTTTTGGGCGGGCTGGCGCTGCTGAGTCTGATAATCCAAAGGCCCGGAAACAAACCCATACTGCTGTTCGTCGGCTGGGGCAGAATAGGGAAGATATGCCTTCTGGCGATTGTGGTGCCGGTGGCGGTTTACGCCCTCTATGCCTACGTCCTGACGGCATCCGATAGGGTGTACGGATTGAACTACACTGCCGGCAAGACGCTCCTTGAATTTGTAGTTACCTTGGGCGCGATATGCGTATTGCTTCTGGGTCTGGGCTATTCTGCTATCCGCTGGCGGGCCGAAGAGATTGGCTTGTCCGTCCCGCCGGCGCTTCGCCTGCGGAATCGGCGATGGATCGTCGGCGTCGGCGCTCTAATCGCCCTGGCTGTGGTGGTCTATCTGGTCGGTTGGTGGGCTGGTCCGTTCAAACCCGACGAGGGTAATTGGGCCGGCCTGTGGGCGAGAACGTTCGCCGATTCCAGCAGGCAGGAATTTGCCTCCATGCACGGTGTATATCTGGCAGCGATCATGGTTGCGTTTCTGCTGGTCTGGGGCGTGAGGGAATTTGTCGGTTTGTATTGGACGCGGTATGACCATTTCCGCCGGACGCTGTATCGCAGTCTCGTGCCGATTATCGCCGCAGCGGTGATTGTCGTCGGTCTGTTCTGTGGATGGGCGCTGGCGCGGGGCGAGAGATCGGCAGTGCAGCGCATCACCGACTCGGGTACGTTTAGTTTTCGCAACGAAATGGAAGGGTCCGACTACCGCCTCATCCGCGACAACTTCGCCGCCCAACACGCGGAAATGATGAAAAGACAGACAGGGACTGGGGATTAGGGACTTGGGACTAGGGAAAACAAAATCCGATGGGTGCCATGCAACGCCGTGAACTATGCAGCCATCTTGCTATCCTTAATCTCTTGCGCCTTCTTGACTTCCGCTTCGTTTGCCTTGCGGAGTTTCGGTGCCCCAGGTGGTTTTTCTCTTTTCTTGTGCGGCCAGTATCGGGCCT
>DAOVLS010000217.1 GCA_030631125.1 Planctomycetales bacterium | reverse complement strand
GTCCAACCCGTTGAGCACCCAGGATGACGTGGCTGCGTCGCTGGTCAAGGACTTCGGCATCAAGGTCTATGCCGTCCGTGCGGAAAATCGCAAAAAGTACTACGACCACATCAAGACCGCCTGCCGGCACCGCCCCACCGTAACGATGGACGACGGGGCCGACCTGGTCAACGCACTGCATACCGATATGAGCCGATACGCCGACGACATCGTCGCGTCAATGGAAGAGACAACCACCGGCGTTATCCGCCTCAAGGCAATGGAGAAAAACGGGATACTGAAATTCCCCGTCATCGCCGTCAACGACGCCGACACCAAGCACCTCTTCGACAACCGCTACGGTACGGGTCAGAGCAGCCTCGACGGCGTTATCCGCGCGACGGATTTCCTGCTCGCGGGTAAAAAAGTCGTTGTGGTCGGTTATGGCTGGTGCGGGCGAGGCGTCTCGATCCGCGCCAAAGGCGCCGGCGCGAATGTCATCGTCTGCGAGGTCGATCCCGTCCGTGCGCTTGAAGCCGTAATGGACGGATTCAGCGTCATGCCAATCGCCGCCGCCGCCGCCGTCGGCGACCTGTTCATTACCGTTACAGGCGACATCAACGTCATCAACGTGCCGCACTTCAGGAAGATGAAAGACGGCGCGATCGTCTGCAACAGCGGGCATTTCAATGTGGAACTGAACCTCGCCGGGCTGAAAAAGGCTGCTAAAAAGATTAACCGCGGCGTCAGGGAATTGGTCGATGAATACGTCCTGCCCGGCAGCAGGCGGATTTACATCCTGGCTGAAGGCCGACTGGTGAATCTCGCCTGCGCAGAGGGGCATCCCGCCAGCGTGATGGATATGTCATTCGCAACCCAGGCCTTGGCAAGCGAATACGCTATTAAACAGGCAGGAAAACTCTCAATCGGTGTCCACCCCGTCCCTGCCAGAATAGATTCCTGGGTCGCCAAACTGAAACTCAAAACGATGGGCGTTCAAATCGACACGCTCACGGCAGAGCAGAAGAAGTACCTGGCGTCGTCGGATATGGGAACCTGATACGATTGCCAATTGACAATTGACAATTGACAATTGAAAAAAAGAAAAACAAACAGACGGAAGGTGTATCTGTGACGCCTGACGAGATGAAAAGGCGGACGAGAGCGTTTGCTCTTCGTTGCATAAAACTCGTAGCCTCGTTTCCAAAAGGGGCGGTCGGGGACATCATCGGCAGGCAATTGATCAAGTCAAGTACGAGTGTTGCGGCGAACTATCGTGCATCCTGTGTTGCGAGGAGTCATGCGGATTTTATCAACAAACTCGGCATAGTTGAGGAAGAAGCAGACGAATCCGTGTTCTGGGTCGATTTTTCCACAGATGCCGGGCTAGCAAAAAGTAATCTAGTGAAGGAACTACTCGTCGAAGGGCAGGAAATACTCGCGATTGTAGTGGCATCACGCAAGACCGCTAAAACAAGACGGACCGCTGTGAAAAAAGCCCGTGGGAAAAAGTGAAATAATTGCCAATTGTCAATTGCCGATTGCCAATTGAAAAAAAGAAAGAGAAGCAGGCGGAAAACTTGGGGTGAGCAACCTGTGCCACCCCAAGTTTTCAACAGAGCAAGAATGTCCCCTTTAAACTCAAACGCGATGCCCCATCGAGCGTCGCAGGGCGGACCGTATGACAACAGAGTCAAGTCTGAATTCGCTACACAAGAAGGCAACCGAGCTGCTCGCAAGGGCTCTGACAGAGATACGGCAGGGGCGCGTTAACGCAGCACAGGCGAGGGAGGACCGTTTCCGGGTGGCTGAGTATCTACTGACCGAGGCAGAAGAATATGTCAGTACCTCATGGGACCTTTTGAGGGCGAAGAAACCTCGTGCTTCTCTGGCCATTTCTCGCTGGGTGGTTGAGGCCGCCTTGGATATCCTTTGGGTCACAGCGGAAACGAACAAGATCGAGAAGCGCCTCATATTTCTTGCGGCAGAAGCACTTCGTTTGGAGGTCGCGCGGCTCGAAGGTCTGGTCGAGTGGCACCCGAATGAGGCAAAGCAGTTCAAAAACGCGGCAGCCGATGCGAGGCAGCAGATGCGGAATCTGGTGAATATAACCAAATGGCGACTTGACCCTTTGGGCAGTCGCATGGACTCCATCAGTGCCCGTCTGAAGGCAAAGTCGATGCCCAATCCGTATTCCCTGTACCGAATATGCTGCGCTGCGGCTCATCCTGGGCTCGAGCTCTCGCGGCGGTTCAGCCAAGCCGCCGGTGGGGCGACAGTGACGCGGAAGCCAACGGACCACACGGAGATCGCAATCTACATCTCGGCCGCTTCTACACTGTGGTTAGTCTCCGCCACCTACTGCCTTACTGAACTCAGTGATGCCGAGTACCTCACGAGATGGTGGAAGGATGAAATCGCCCCGTTGCTGGATAGATAGTTACGGGAGCGTTAACGTGAAGGGTTAAAGGGGGCATTCTATTTTATTTACCACGTTTGCGTCAGGCATCCGCGTGGCCGTCTTTCTTCTTTTTCAATCGGCAATTGAAAATTGGCAATTGGCAATTGTCAGGTTTGTTGTGCCGCGGCGGCGGTGGGCGGGCCTATCAATTTGGCCAGGGCGACGTCGTCGTCTGTGAACGGCTGTTCGCCTTTGCGGTATAGCACGACCACGCCGATGAGTTGGCCTTCCGCCACCATCAGCGGTATCACCATGACGTTGACGCCCACGAGGAATCTGTGCAGGCTGGTGGGGAATTTATCGATGTTGTCAAAGGCGTCCAGCACCATCACTTCCGGGCGTTCGAGCATGTCCGGCACCATGGCTTCGGCGATGGACTGGCAGAAATTCACCCCGTCGGGAACAGGCACGCCGAACCGCCCCACCAGTTTCAATTCGGCGTTTTCGTCGCACAGCATCGCAACGCCGAACAGCGGGCCGCTGCGATCGACAAACAACTGGAAGAACCGGCGGAAGACTTCGTGATCGTCGTCGCGTGCCAGAAGGTTCCTCTGGAAATCAAGGACTGCCTCCTGTCGGTCCAGGCGGTTCTGGAGGTTCCGGCAGGTGCTGGTCAGGTCGGCGCAGGTTGAACAAAGCCGACGATATGCCTGCTTCCTTCTTCTACCGACCATGCGCAGACGATGATTGCGACGAGTAAGATGTGCGGGATGAGCAGTTGTTGTACTCATTATTTTTGCGCCCTCATCCGGCGGGCAGTTCGATAAAAACGACTGTGCCCTTGCCTGGCTTGCTTTCGATCCACATGCGTCCGCCGTTGTTTTCCACTGAGCGTTTCGCCCTCGTCAGTCCCATTCCTCTTCCACGTCCCGCTCGCCGGTGCGAGAAGAACGGCGTGAATGCCGACGCCAGTGTCGATTCGTCCATTCCCGGCCCGTCATCGTCGGCCCGTATCAGGACGCGGGCCGACGCGGCCTTCTCTGCCCGAATACTGACGTTCACCTGTCCGTCGGCGGCTGTGGCGGCGTTTCGGAGCAGTTCGACCAGAACCTCCTCCATCTGTCCGGCATCTGCCAGTACGGGCGGACAGGTCGGTTCGACTTTTATATCGACCGTTGCGGGGGTCGGCTTTTGTTGTCCTTCGGTCTCGAACCTGCTCTTTGCCTTCCCCAGCAGGTCGGCAACGTCCAATACTTCGGGATGGGGCGGATTCGGACGGGCGAAGGCCATCAGGTCCGTCATAATATCGCTGATTTCCTGGGCCTTGAGGGCAATCAGGTCGGCGGACTCGTGGTCTTTTTTGGTCCTGACCCGTCCGGCGAGCAGTTGTGCTCGCCCGGAGATAACAGCGAGCGGATTGTTCATTTCATGTGCGGCGCCGGCTGCCATTTCGCCCACCGCCGCCAGCGCGTGGGACTGGGCGAGGGCGTCCCGGACCTGCTCGAGACGCTGCGAAGCGCCGGCGAGTTGCTCGGCAAGCCGGTCGGCCCGACCTCGCCCGCCGACAGCGGCAAGGACAAAACCCGTTATCCGCGCCAGTATTTGCAGAAGTTCATCGTCCGCCGCGGTTGCTGCGTGTTTCGGAAGCAGCACCCCGCCGACCAGGCGACCCTCGGCCAGGAGCGGCAGGCAGGCGTAACCGTCCGGGTCAATCAGGTCCGACCAGTCATTGGGCTTTTGCAGCAGCGACCTTACCATCTCCCCCGCCGGCGAGGCTCCGGGCTGCGGGAGCGGATACTCACGCCGGGTCGGACTGAAGCGAAACTCGCTCTGGCCGTCTTCGGTCAGGCCCGCGTCCAGTCCGCTGCAAACGGCAAGGACAAGGCGATCATCGTCGCAAACAGCGAACGCGCAAAGGGGGACATCCCGGTTCGGATTTATCGAAAAGACATCGGCAAATATACGGACGATTTTCTCGCATACTCTCGGCAAAGACGATGCGGGCGACAATCGTGCGGCGAATTCGCCCAGACTGTTCAGACCTACTGCGTATCGGGCAAGGACCTCCGCCCGCTCGGCAAGCGACTCGTTCAGTCGCGACAATTTCGCCCCCGCGTCCGCCAGGGCGAAGCGGTACCGCAATTCACCATTCCGGCGAGTCGTCGGCCCGACAGGGGCCAGCCGCTCCTCAAGCCGCACCGTAAGGGCCGACTCAACTTGCGCGACGTCCTCGCTTGAAAGCCCGATCCGGGACGACAAAGATTCGCTGTCGGGCGCGAAGGTATAATTTCCGCTGAAACCAAGCCGCTTCCGACGGGCAATCATGTCGGCCAGTTGGACCAC
Source organism: Planctomycetales bacterium (assembly GCA_030631125.1). The sequence goes on along the minus strand of DAOVLS010000217.1, from coordinate 397 downwards.
CGCGACGAGGTCCGGCGATTCAATCGCCTCCGGGACGGCGTCGATCGGCTGGTGGTGCAGCCAGATAACCTCCGTTACGCAATTCGGAAAAGACCAGTGCTGCGCCAACCGGCGTCCCGCGACGGCGTGGTCCGGTCCGATAATCTCCTGCTCGAATCGGGCGATATTTCCCTGCTCGCCGGAGACGCATGAGAGGACCCGTCGATAAGTTCCCGGCAGGGACTTTTGCAGAGCGGCCTTGCCGATATCGTGCAGAAGCCCGCAGGTATATGCCGACGACGGAGAGATTTTTCCGCCGGTTCGCGCGGCCAGTAGTTCCGCCGCACACGCCACCGCTGTGCAGTGGGTGCGAAATTCGTCGTAATCAAGCCCGCCGGCATCGGCCGAGGAGAATACC
>DAOVLS010000415.1 GCA_030631125.1 Planctomycetales bacterium | reverse complement strand
GTGCGGAGTTTTGAAAAGTTAACAGAGAGAAAATCAGGGACTTGGGACTCTCTGCTATGCGTAGCGCTTCGCAGAGCAAAGTGGGGTTAGGGACTTGGGAAAAACCGATACTACTCTGCGAAGTATCGCTGCGTAGCACGAGTGAACCGATTTCCGGCACATTCGCTGCGCTCATCTGCCGGCTTTGGTCTGTCGATTCGCGAAATCAGTGCAATCAGTGTAATCCGTGGACTGATTCGTGTAAATTCGTGTAATTCGTGGACTATTTTTGAAAACGAAAAAAAATGACCCCGAAAATCATAACTCTATGTCGCCCAAGGATTTACGGATTTCGACTTTGTCCCCAACCGTTCCGAATCGTTCCCAACGGTTCCCAATGGTTCCCAACGGTTCCGTTTCGTTCCGTTTGGTTCCGTTTGGTTCCGTTTGGTTCCCTGCCGTGCCGGTCTTTGATCCTGCCTTCGGCTCTGAGGCTCAGGCTCGAAGAGAGGCTCAGGCTCGAAGGGCAGGCACGGTTGGTTCCGACAGATTCGTCCTTCGGACTCATCTGCCGGCTTGGTCTATTTGAGTGAGTTCGCCACCATCTCGGCGATGCGCTTACCCGACAGCAGCATTCCACCGAAGATCGGCCCCATCCTGGGGCCGCCGAAAGTCGCGCAGACACTCATGCCCGTAACCCACAGACCCGGATAAACCTCGCCGGCCCGTTCCACCACGAAGGCTTCGCCGGCGGCTGCGTCCATCGGGCCTTCGAGCCGGCCATCGGCGGAAGTGTCGGTTAGCAGGCCTCGCCTGCGGAGGGTTTCGACGGCGACGGCTTCGTGTCCGGTGGCGTCTATGACCGCACCGGCTGAAAATACGATAGGATCAACCGGCAACGCACCGGAAATCATCGAGCGATTCACCACCACGCCGGTAACTTTACCCTCGCTGACGCAGACATCCTCGACGGTCATAAGGTTCAGCATCACAGCCCCGGCCTGGAGCGCCTTGAGGCAAAGCCCGCAGGCAAGTTCCACCGCGTCGGCGGTATGAAGGGCGTTTTCACAGGCCTTGTGGCGGACGCCGAACTCGTCCAGGATGGCAACGGCTTGGTCCTGCACGACGACTTCGTTCATTCCGATTCCGCCGCCCCAGATACCACCGCCCGGCGAGAGCCGCTTTTCGATGATGGTTACCTTCAGATCCGCTCGGGCAAGATCGTAAGCAGCCACCAGTCCCGACGGGCCGCCTCCGACGATTAGAACATCGCTCTGGAGACTGCCGGTCAACTTCTTGTAATACTCGCCGACAATGGCAGCGGAAATCTGCGTATCCTTGAATCCGTCCATACTCGTCAATTCCCGTTCACTCAACTAACTTCAATTCGTTGTTCTTAAATTGTTCGAGTGCGTCTTTTATCGTTCCAGTCGCGCCGGTATAGATTTTCACGCCGCCGGCCTGCAGCGTATCCTGTGCTTTAGGTCCGACGTTTCCGGTGATGACGGCTTCGACGCCGAATGCGACGACATTTTGCCCGGACTGGATACCCGCGCCGTGTGAGGCGTTGAGGTTTTCCGAATTATCGTGGGCGGTGAACTCGCCGGAATCCGTATCCACGACGATGAACTGCACCGCCCTTCCGAAACGCGGGTCAACCTGGCTGTCCAGGTCCGGTCCCTGTGATGTTACTGCAACTTTCATCTTATTTCTCCCTGTGATGGTTTACTTGACGCCGTAGAGCGCGTCGCGGTCGATATTTCCTTCGAGGTCCTTGAGGATGTCGGGCAGTTCGACGCTTTCGCGTGCGGCGATGAGCCGTCCCAGCGCCAGCGAGGCCGAGAGGATCGCGTTCATGCCGAGGTTGGCCTTTCGCTGCATAACGGCGACCTGTTCATCGGCCCCGGCGCTGTCGGCAAGTTTGCTTCGTTCGACGGCGACCTTGCGTTCAAGGTCCAGCAGTTGCTTGTCCACGTCGAACAACCCGCCGACCTCGGCAAGCGTCTTGCCCACGAACAGCGGGGCGATGTACTTCTCGACATTATCGACGGCGTTCAGGCAGCCTTTGCCCTTGTAACGCTGTGCCCGCCGCCACAGTTCCGACAGTTCCTCGTCGTTTTTCGCGGCGACGGCGTCGTTGTTGACCTCCTTGTTGAAGGTGAAGGTCTTTCCGCCGTCGGGGCTGGTGAACATGTTGGAGTATTTATCGGTAGCGGAGCATTTTTCGACGATGCTGTCGATCAGGTGGCTTGCCTCGTCGCTGCCTGCGGATGTTCCCAGCGGTGTCGCGCCGGTAAATGTTACGCCGTTCTCCAACCGGACGGCCACGCCGACGGTCGGGATGCCGGCGTTAGTAGCTTCTTCGCGGGCCATGACGGCGGCGATTTTCAGGTCGGCCTCCAGCGGGCGCGTTACCTTGATGCCCTTGGAGAGCATTTCCATCAGTTCGGTAATCCGGGCGTACTTGATCAGCCGCTCGGTATTCGACCCGCCGCCGCACTTGATGGCCATGGCATCGACCGCGAAGCCGATGTCGGCCTCCATCGTGTCGTTGGGACTTTTGGAGCGGTGAGAAACGACCAGCGACGCGCCCCGGCTGGTGGCGGCGTGAGTCGCAAGCAACGTCTCGCACAACGTGCCGATTTGATTGGCCTTGATAAGGACGGTGTTCATCAGGCCGTCTTCGATGGCCTTGATGATGTTCGTGTCCTTGGTGGTAACCAGGTCGTCGCCGATGATGAAAAT
>DAOVLS010000216.1 GCA_030631125.1 Planctomycetales bacterium | reverse complement strand
ATCGACGTTCCCCCCGGCCTTGCCGATGGCCTCGTCCACAAGGACGAAGAACTTTTTCTTCACGAACATGACGGCCCGACGGTGAGTCAGCCCGTCGTAACTGCCGTTTTCGACGACCAGAGTATCGAGGTCTTTTCCGGTCTTCCAAAGTCGCTGGACCGGTTTATAGGCGCTATTCTTACCGTCAAGCGTGAGCGTCTGGTGGACGCGGGTCTGCCGGAACCAATTCCGCCCTGCCGGGTTGCCGTGATAGATGTAGGTGCCCGAATCGGGCATCAGTCGCCGCCCGGCTGCGTACAGTTCGAACGTGCCGTTGTCCGGCTGGCAGTGCCAGTAAGGCCCCGGCCCACATTTGAGCACCAGGCAGACAGCGTTTTCGTCCCAGCCGCTGCGCATCGAATAGAAGCCGCTGTCGGTCAGGGCGTAGGCGGTCTGTTTAGGCGGCGTGCCTTTCTTGCTGGCGGTGGCGACGTACAGAAAATCCTTTCGGTCGAACGCGCCGGCCCATTTGTCCAGCGCCGGACGGACGCGCACCGGGCTGGTCGTGTCGCCGAACTGGGCGCTCGAGCCGTCCGGAAGGCCCAGTTTCATCAGCACCTCGCACATTTTCTCCAGCTGCCCGGCGTAGCGGTCGCCGAAGGCCCCCGCCTGGGCGTTTACCTTCGCCAGTTCGTAGGTCCGGGCGAACCAGCGAATGCACCCGGCATGGTAGCTGAGTGTCTGCTCGACCTGGTGTCCGTCGCGACGAACCTGTTTTTTGATCTCGGCGTTGAGATGCCGGACGGTTTTGTCGCGCCATTTCTTCGCGTCCTTGAACTCCGGAAACATTATAGCGATGAAGCCTGCGCCCTCTGCCTCCATCAGCCCGTGGTTCTGCGGCGTGAAGTGCTCGACCAGGTAAGAAGCATGGTCATAACAACTGTTCAGGAACGTCACCAGCACCTCTGGCGTAAAGGACGGCGAGTCCAGGAATCGCTGGTAAAGCCTCATCCAGGAGTGGCCGCGGATACCCGCTTCGATCCGCCGCCAGGGCGTAACGGTGTAGTGGTATTTGCGATCAACCGGGTTCTTGCGAGCCCAGTCCTGCAGTTGAAAGCACCATTCGCGCGCGTACTTCTCATCGCCCGTGTGCCAGTAGGCCTTCGACATGGCGCCCCAGAAGTACATCCGGTGCAACTGCCATATCCACTCGTGGTCCGGGACGGGATTCGTGGACCAGTCGATGTCCTTGCCGACAAAGTGCGGCGGATAAGCGCCCTGTGCGAGGAAGATGTGCTTAAGGGCGTCGTTGGCGATCTTGAGATCGCGCTCGCTGGCGTACTTTCCGCGCGATTTCTTCCTGTCCGTGCGGTCAATGGGGTGTTTGACCGATTTTCGCGCGCGGTAGTAGGCCAAAAGTTCCTTCGCCGCCTTGGCCGGGTCGTCGGCGGCGGAGGCTTTGACTTTCTCAAGTCCCGGACGGTCCAGGTCCAGACGTTTCAGCAGGACCTTGGTCGAATCTTCCATTTGCGTTGCTCCTGATAAAGCCATCGTGGTAAAAAACAAAATCACATGGGTAGTCATAACTTGTTCCAAATCCATTGAGATAAATTGACGGGGCTTCGTCCCAGCCTGCGCTTACTGTATCTTTTGTTTCGCCGTCTTGTTCAGTTCCTTCAGTGCGGCGGCGCCGGCTTCCTTGAGGTAATCCCGGCGGGGTTTTCTGCCCGGTTTGGGCTTGCGGATTTTACGATTGGCGAAAAGCCCGGCTACCACTTTTGCCTCGTCGATTCGCACCCGGCATCGACCTAGATTGCGAACGGCGGCGACGCGGTTACGCGAAAAAAGTCCCGTAGAGCCGGAAGCCAATTCGCCGATCAGTACAATTTCATCGTCTGCGCTAAGCGGCATCAGCCTGCCTGCCCACCTCCGGCCTATGCGGGGAATCTGAAAGTCGCGATCCCTCGGCACGCGGGCGAGCACGACGCATGGCCCGATGCCGCGAAAGCCGCGAAGATGCTCCAGTAACAACACGCGTATCATCACAGGTTGCGAAACCTCCACGAATTTCCGTTTCCCGGCTGTCGCGCGATCCGTCCGGTAGTCCTGCACGACGCCGCGCTGGCTGACATATCGCACGACGCGAACCGTGTTCTTGAAGGCGGATACGGACGTAGCAGCTCGGACTATTGCCTCTGCTGCGTCTGCCTGCTGCGTCTGGGCGAGCATCGCCGCTATATCCAGGCAATTGTGCCCCTTCGGCTCAGCGAGTTGTTTGATGTATTTTGGAATGTTGTCTGCGCCGATACCGGTGAAATCCAATGCCCCTATTGCCGTGGCCGATGCGGCGTTGAGCGGGTCGGCTGCGGTGCGGTGATCGACACCGGCAGTGGCCGTGGCGCACCAGAACGCCGTCGCCGTCGGAGCGTGGAACAGCACCGCCCACGCATTGACCCGGCTGGAGCGGGAATAGACCGCCTTGCCTTCGACCGTCCGGCGGACGCCGCCGTGAGGGACCGGCTCGTGATGCAGACCTACCACCAGGACAAATTCGTAGTCGTAGGCCGGGCCGAGCGAAGCGAGCCCCGGCAACCCGGCTTTTGAATTGCCGGGACTTCGCTTCGCTTCGTCCCGGCCTACCGCTGTTTTTTCTTCGATCAGGTCGGGCAGGACGACCTTTTTAAGCCCGGCCTTTTTCAGCGGCTCGACGACGCCTTGCAGTAATTCCGCTTTCGCGCCGGCGGGCCAGTAACTTTTCGCCGACTCGCCCCCGCCGAACGGGCTGCGGGCGATAACGGCGACGGGGTTCGAAGCCTTGTCGAATTTCGCCCATGCCCCAGCCGCCTTACAGCCTCGCCGCCCAGCCTGTACCTCAAGCGTTACAAATTCGTCCTCGAACTGGTAGAGAACCTCGACGCGGTTCTTTTCGACTCTGCGCACCCGTCGCAGCGCCTTGACCTCCGCCGGCGTAGCGGCGAAGACGGAACCCCCAAAAACCAATATCACAAGTATTACCGTTCTACCTGCCATATCTTCTCTCCTGTCGGCGTAATTCTACTCCTTAAACCCGCGAAATGCAGGGAAGTTTTCAACGTCCCACGTAGCACGGGCGCCTGGGCTCTGTCTAAAAAGTAATTTTCAGCCGCAGAGCGGCGCCTTTCTTAGCCCCGTCCGGAAGGGCGGGGAAAAGAACGACGCCAAATATCCAAGCCCCGTATGGGGCGCCTTAATACTGTTACCGTAACAGGTTGTCTCTGAATCAAGACGCCCCTACGGGGCTGGGTTCGGACCGGACATTTTCCACGGGCTTCCGCCCGTGGCTAAGAAAAACGTCCCTATGGGACTAAAAAATGACTTTTCAGACAGTGCTTAGTTTATTGCAACCCATGCACGCCGGATGTATCCTGAATTCCTAAAAGCGGGAGTAATGTGTGTGTCAAACAAATCCCTCCGCAAGTGGGTGTTCGTACCGGTGATTATCCTTATCTGCGCCGCCGGATACCTGGCCGGGTGGTACTTCGGCGGGGCTGTGAAGACTTATTACGTGATGGGAGACCCGCGATCCTCTTTCGCCGATTCCGCCAGAGACCTGCTTAACGTGGAGGACATGATCGCCTACTTCCTGCAAGACCCTTTGACGCCGCAGTTGTGCAACATCAGCGGCCTGGCGGCGGGCGCTGTCTGGTGTATCGCAATGCTGCTGTTTGCGAATCGCGGCGTTCGTCGCCGCAACAAAGCGCCTCTGACCCTGATACCACTTGGGAGCCTGATTGGCATTATCGTTGGAGTTTTATGCGCGTTGGTAATTCACATATCAGCACAAAACTTCGCAATAGAAGAATTTGATATGCGATTCAGTTGGAGCGGGCTTTACGTCGGTTCGCTTTTCGGCCTGATTGTGGGGGCGGTCGTGGGCCTGTCCGGCGGCGTGCTGTTCTGGGCGACGGCGGCCTTTGCGGTAAGGAAAACAAAATGACCAATCCGCCGATTCGCAAATGGCCTTTTGTTGTCACCGGGATTTTCGTCTGTGTCACCGGCGGATTCGTCGGCGGTTTTTTCGGACTGCTGGGCGGCTTGGGATTCGCTTTTGGAAATGCCGTCATTCACGGGTGTGGATTGGCGCTCGGTGTTACGGGCGGCGTGCTGGCCGGCGGCCTGTGGATTTGGCGAATGTCCCGCATTTCCAACGCCTATATCACCGACGAAAATCCGACTAATGTGAAATTGCTCGGCAAGGGCGTGTTGTGGGGTCTTGTCGTCGGCATACTTGCGACGGCCCTGTTGCACGGCGGGCTGATGATTGTGGCTGGAGAACTCGCTGTGCCGATGATTGTCCTTGGACTGATCTTCGGAGCACCGGCCGGTGCGATTACCGGTTTGGTCTGCGGGCTGGTTTGGCGGGCATTGGCCGACCGCGAACGTCGCAACCGGTTGGCGAAGCAATCCGGCGGCATCGGTTTGATCACATGAGTATTTTCGGGACTATTCGCGTTTTGCGTATGTTCGCCCAGCTGGTGGGCCGGTTGCCGGCGGGGCATTTGTGGTACCTGTTCCGCCAGATGCGCAACGAGAAGCCGCACCGCTTCGCCGGGCAGATGCGAATCAACACGTTCTTCCCGCCCTGGCCGTCGGAAGCGTTCGACCGCTTCTGCCGGGCAGTCATTGACCGCCGCCGAGTGCCGTTTTCGACCTACCTTGCCGTTACGCACGCCTGCGGCTACCGCTGCGAACACTGTAGCTACGCGGGGCGGGAACAGGCAAACCTCTCCGGCGAATCGATCCTCGACATCATCGCACAGATAAAGGCGCTGGGGACCTGCACGCTGGGATTCACCGGCGGGGAGCCGCTGCTGCGGGACGACCTGGAGAAGTTCATCGCCGCCGCCGGGCCGGAGATGGCGACGATAGTTTTCACCACCGGCGCAGGCCTGGACGCAGGGCGGGCGGGGAGCCTGGCTGCGGCGGGCGTAACGTGCGTTACCGTCGGTGTCGAGTCGGCCGACCCGGCGGCACACGACGCCGTTCGAGGCGCGACCGGCTCGTTCGCCCAGGCCCGTACGGCCGTCGCGGCCTGCAACGAGGCGGGCGTCTATACCGCCGTCTCCGCCATCGGCACGCGCGAAAAAATCGCCGGCGGCGAATT
>DAOVLS010000073.1 GCA_030631125.1 Planctomycetales bacterium | reverse complement strand
GTTAGCACGTCGCCGGTCCCACCGGTGGCCATGCCGGGATTGCCGGTCTTATTAATGAATACCCGCCGGCCGTCGGTTACGACCGTACCGGCGCCTTTCAAAACCACAGTTAAGCCGATGTCGCCGGACCATTGCTGAGCGGCAGCGGCGGCGGAACCTTCCCGGTCGGACTGAATCTGCTCGACTGATTTATCCGTCAGTCGCGCCATTTCGCCCGGATGCGGCGTCAGCACGAGCGGGCAGCGGCGGATGCCGGCCCAGCCGTCGATGCGGGCGAGATTGTTCAGCCCGTCGGCATCGAGTACGACGGGGTTGTCCTGACCAAGGGCGGCGCGGACGAGTTGGTCGGCCCCGCCGGATACTCCCAATCCAGGCCCGACGGCAAGTACGTCGGACGCCTCGGCAGCCGTGAGCATCTGTCCGGTCGCCTGGGCCGACAGGTCGCCGCTGCGGTTACACTTGAGCGGAATCGAGGTCGCACACGGGCACAGCGACGCGACAGTCAACTGTACGGCCTCCGGCACAGCCACCGTTACCAGCCCCGCCCCGCCGCGAAGCGCGGCATTTGCCGCCAGTGCCGGCGCGCCGATCGTCCCGCGCGAACCGCCGACCACCAGCACACGCCCAAAATCGCCCTTATGAGCATCAGGCTTGCGGACGGGCAGTCTCGGCAACGTCGTGATATGGCGAATATCAGTCATAGTCTTGCCTATCGAATGCGAGGGTCAATCGTTTCACCTTCATAGGAGCAGCCTAGTTCCTGACAAAATGCCCTAATCATCTCCATTGGGATTTTCTTTGATACGCAGAACGGATCCAGAAACGCATCGTATCCCTCCAAAAGCACCTCTCCGTCTTTGTAAGCGTGAAGGTGGATAGCAACTTCGGGCCATGCGCAGTTTTCGGTTAGTTCCGCCAACCGGAAAAGAAACTCCTTACCCGTCGGAAGGTGATAGACTTTCGGCCAAGGCCAGATTGTGCTCTTTGCAATCCTGCAAGCTTCTTTAAGCATGTTTGCAATCAGGAACTTCCTCAAGTGTTTAGGAGGCGAACCATCCTCAAGATAGAGAATCGACCCATCTGGCAACAACAAGGGAAGTGCCCGTAAGAACATCGAATGATCTTTCGTTACACCCGTCAGCCTCCAACATGAGCTGTGGTCAAGCGTGATGCCAGCCCGCTCTGCCTTTGGTACATAATTCAGAAGCCTTGATAACCAACCCATATCTTTATCCACAAATGCCGAATGCCCGATGCCGTTGTTCGCCAAGTCCCTAATCCCTAGTCCCAAGTCCCTGTCTGTTAATCATCGCCGCGATATAACCGGCGGCGAAGCCGTTATCTATATTGACGACACTGACGTTTGACGCGCAGGAGTTGAGCATTGCCAGCAGCGCAGCCACGCCGCCGAAACTCGCTCCGTATCCGACAGAAGTCGGAACGGCTACTACCGGCACGCCCACCAGCCCGCCGACCACGCTCGGCAAGGCCCCTTCCATACCGGCGACGACGACAATGGCATTGGCCTGCTGCAATTCATCCGCCGCCGCCAGCAGGCGGTGCAGGCCGGCGACGCCGACGTCGTAATGCGTCGTAACGCGCCCGCCCACTATCTCGGCGGTAACGCGAGCCTCTTCAGCCACCGGAAGGTCGGAAGTCCCGGCAGCGACGATAGCGATATGTCCGACGGGTTCTTTCTGCTCGCCTTCCCGGAGCGTGATTGTACGGGCAAGGTCGTGATACTCGGAAGCGGGAAACTTCGCCGCCACCGCCTCATATACCTCGCGCGAAGCCCGGCTGGCCAATACATTTTCACCACCAGCAGCGAGACGGGAGAATATCTCAACCACCTGCTCGGCCGTTTTTCCGGGACAGTAGATAACTTCGGGAAAGCCGCAGCGGATGGCCCGATGATGATCCACCGTCGCAAAGCCGATGTCCTCAAACGGCAGGCGGCGGAGTTTGGCGACAGCCTCATCGAGGTTCGTATCCCCAGCCCGAACGGATTCCAGCAGAGTTCGTAATGCGGATTCGTTCATAGGGGATTATTATAGTGATTTTGGGAGATGTTGCGAAATATCCTCGTGTGTTCTGATGAGACTATGCTAGCCGCGAGTGGAAACGAGCGGGCATGTTGCTCATCACCGGCGACATACCCGCTCCCTACCGGTCGCGGCTAGTTTGCAGTTCTAGCCTGTCTGTCTGTCCATCATCTCCGCGTGTTGGGCGGCGAAGTTGTCGCGGAGCAGATGGTAGTCGGACCCTTCCAGTTCGTTGCCGCAACCTGCTGAACCTGTAATACGCCGCGCTGCCGAATTTTCGCCGCGCGCCAACGCCCATCCGCAGAAGATACCGACGACAATCACGGCAGCGGCGATAATCGGAACAAGGCTGCGATACAGCGTCCGGCGGAAATGGTCATACCGCGTCCAATACAAGCCGGCAAATTCCCTCACGCCCCAAAACAGTAGAAACGCAATCACGATCACGGCCAACGAGGCGCCATACATAGATGAGAAGCCCGCCAGATTACTACCACCCGCTCCAAGCGATTGTGCCCACAATCCAACCCAATTCCCCCTCTGCGGTTTGAACGGACCGGCCCACCAGCCAACCAGATAGATAACGACGATCAGGACGATTAGAGCGCCGACGCCTCCAATCCATCGCCGATCCCGCAGGCGCAATCGCGGCGGGACGACCAAACCGACTTCTTCAGCCCGACGGCGTATCGCAGAATAGCCCAGACCCAGAAGCAGTACACATATCGCGCCCAATGTAACGACAAATTCAAGGAGCGTCTTACCGGCTGTGTAATTCAGCCCGTACACCCTGTCGGATGCCGTCAGGACATAGGCGTAGAAGGTGTACGCCGCCACCGGCACAACAATCGCCAGAAGACAAATCTTCCCGATTCTGCCCCAGCCGACAAACAGCAGTATGGGTTTGTTCCCGGACCTTTGGATTATCAGGCTCACCAGCGCCAGCCCGCCCAAAAACAGGGCAAGGAGAACCAGCACACAAAGCAGCAGGATCAGTCCCATCTCAGCGATAAGGAACTGCTCTGCTGTGCGCATCGGCTCAAAATCAGGCTTGTATCCGGACAGTGACGGGGTAAGAACGGCCATCAGCATTCCGGCGTGTGCCAAGTCGCGCTCATCCATACTGGGCCTCTTGCGGATTTCATAGAATAAGGCGTCCTGCTGCTTTCGGGCCAGCCGGGCCTGTTCCGCTTGCTCCGGACGGTTGAGTTCCTTATATACCTGTTCGGCGTGGGCCAGACCTTCGACGCGTACACCACGCGCCACAAACAGACCAACGAGCGTTTGATTCCTCGCCCCCAACTTTGTCGCCATCAGGCCTACGGAATCGACAAGTTCAATTGCCTCATCCGCCCGCCCCGCCTCGGCCTGGTCAATCGCATAAGCCGATATGGATCTTCCCAATACGCGATAATGACCTATTGAGGGCAGAAGAGTTGCTATCTGGAACGTTACCCGCCGTATGTGGTCAGTGAGCCGCTTCGGTTCAGGCAGCAGGCCCAGGCGCAATTGCATCATGTCCACGGAGTGGCCGGTGAACTCGCTCTTGCCTAATCCCTTACGGAACTCGGCCAGGCCGCGATCGAACAAATCCTGATCGCGAATCTTAATCTGCCAGCATTCCTTCAGGCAGACCTTGTCGTTGTAATCAATCCTTTCGTACGTGCGCGACGAATCTTCGCTTATATCACTGGAGGTAATGATCAGCCACGACGCCTTCGTGAAGTTATAGGAGGCGTTGTCAGGGTCGATCCGCTCGCCCTTATCCAGCACAGCCAGAATCTCGTCAAGGCGCTCAGGTTTGATACCCCACCGCCCGTCGTTAAAACCGCCTGTACGCATCAGTTGGGCTACATAGTTGCTGTAATAGACAGGATTATCAGGCCAGCGATCGGTGATTGACTTGGCCCGCTCAAGGCGCGTCTTCGCGGCGGGGTCGCCGTCGAAAATAAAACGCTGCTCCTCGGTCAAGTCGTCCGTCCGATAACATGAGTATAGTGTCCCCCGGGAAAGAAGCGGATACCCGCCCCTCATCCCCATTGCTATTGCGATGATGACTAGAATTGCGCCTGGCACGAGGGCTGCGCGGGCGCTCCAGCGGAGGACGCCTCGTATGCGGATTCGCCGGCGGTTGGCCTGCCAGAGTTCATCTGCCAGTTGCTGCGGGTCGCCGAGCGCCTTTGCGGCGCTGGCGGCGGCTTCTTCGTCGCTCTGACCGGCCTGGCGAAACTCGGCTGCGGAATCCTCAAGATGCGCACGCAACTCCTCTGCCACATCCAGCCGCAACTCCGGGTCCACCCGTAGCCGATCAGTCAGCAAATCGACCAACTTGTCCCAGGTTTTCATGACGCACCCCCAAGCATAATCGCGTTGACCGCCAGGTCGAACTGACGCCACTCTTCCCTGCGGCGGGCCAGTTCCGTCCGTCCTTTCCTGGCAATCGAATAATACTTTCGTTTTCGACCGGGGGCTTCATCGGCCGGGGCGTCAGCCCATCTGGCCGAGATGAAAACGCCGGCCTGGAGGCGATGCAGCGTCGGATACAGCGTCCCTTCCTTCCACTCAAGCCTGCCTCCCGTTCGGGCGTTGACAACCTTGACCATCTCGTAGCCGTACATCGGCCGATCCTTCAACAGCGCCAGGACGATTGGAACGATACTGCCGCGAATAAGATCCTTCGAAAAATCCATATCCCTGCTCTCCTGATTATTGCGATGCGTCGTTATACCTCGTGTCTCTATGTATAATATACATCGGCTGTCGAGGTATTCAAGTTAAAAAGAAAAAAATCGCGGGTGCATTATAGCTAGCCGCGAGCGGAAGCGAGCGGGCATGTTTCCGTTGATGAGTATGCTGCCCACTCCCTACCGGTCGCGGCTAGTACTCTGTCCCAGTCAAAATGGCGGGTGCCATGCCTTCACGCGGAGTGAAGCGGAGCGTGTAGGCATGTTCGTGCGACAGCATGTTCACACCCTTCACTAAAGTTACGGGCGAGAACATGGCACCCGACTTTTTTTGCTTTGGCAGACTATTACAGCAGTTTATCCGCGCCGGCGAAGACTTCTTCGACGTTCACGACGGCAGCGGCCACGCCCGGGCGGTCGCCGTTCCAGGCCTTCATGTCGTCGAAAATCTCGCCGACGGTCAGGTAATCGATCTTGCCCTTGACCTGATAGGCCTTGCTTTCGGAGGTGATGAACAGCAACGCCCCCCTGCTGCCGGCCTGGATGTTCGCGCGGGTCTTGCTGAAGAAATTGTCGGCGACGACAAGTTTGTCCTCGCTGAATTTGCTGACGCAGGAGGCATAAATTGCGTTGAGCGCTCCGTCGGCATCGACAGTTGTCAAAACTACAGGGCCATTACGATCATCCCATGCCTTCGATACGATTTCCGGTAATGCTGGCATCTTACACGTTCCTTCCTTCTATAAGACTAACTTGAACTATATCTACCTGCTGCACAACGAGAGCAGGATACTCACAATCCACCAAAACACAAGTGGATTCTAAGCCTGCAAGCGTCGCTCGGCGACAGAGAAATAATTTTACCCCGGGCCTTGACAGCCGATTTCGATTACACTACCGAAAGCGGCGTCAGGCCGACGGACCTGACCAAAACACTGACCCGGTTCGCTGAAACAAACCATAGGCCTATACCTGCAGCCATCAGCCCGATGGCCTGCCATTTGAGAAGGAGAATCGAGATGATGATGAACGACAAAGATTCACACAACCCCCGGAGCGCCTTTTCAGCGCGATGGGCGACGATTTTGAGCGGCTTTGTTATCGCCCTGGCGATCATCGCCACGCCGCTTGTCGGAACCGCCCGCGCCGAAGACGACGTCCGCACCGATGATCGACCGGCTGTGAGGACTGATCCAGACGTCAAGACTGATGACCGCGCCGACGACGACGTCCGCACCGACCCTCCAGCAGTGCGGAGCGATGAGCGCGAAGAAATCCGCCGCACTCGCGAAGAGCGAAAACGTGATCGCGAACACATCCGCCGCGAGAAGAAAACGAAAGTAACCCCGCTTTTCAGCGAGCATTTCGACGACGCGAAACTCAAAAGCCGGAAGTGGTACGATATGACTCGGATCAGGATTGCCGGCGGCGCAGCGGGCGGTAAGGGCTGCATTGAGTACAAATGGATCGACAAAAAATCCAAGGGTCAGGCTTCGTCGAGCATGCGGCACTTGTTTAAGCCCACCGACAAGGTCTATATTCGCTTTTACCTCAAACTTTCAAAAGGATGGGGTTGGACCGGTAGAAACTACCACCCGCATCTCGTTCACTTCCTGACCACCGAAAACCCGAAGTGGGCAGGACCGGCGGCAACTCACCTCACCCTCTACGTCGAACCGGTGAACGGCAAGTTGCGCCTCGCCGCTCAGGACATCCAGAACAAGAGCATGCCCCACGGCCTGACGCAGGGGCGGCTGAAAGGCGGCTACAACGGGAAGTTTTACGATAGCAAGAAAGTACTCTTCAAGGACGACAAGTGGCATTGCGTCGAGGCTTACTTCAAACTCAACACGCTTGACCTTAAAAACGATCGTCCAAACCGGGATGGCATCGTCCGCGGCTGGTTCGATGGAAAACTGGTTGTCGAACACACTGACGTAATCCTGAGATCGACTGACTTCCCAAAAATGAAGTTCAACCAGTTTCTGATGGCGCCCTACTTTGGGCCTGGACTGTTACCGCATGCCCAAAAACTCTGGATTGACGAGATGGTCGTCGGAATAAATCGCATTGGGCCCATGAGAAAGACGCCTGCCTCGGAAAGACGCCGAGAAAAAGACCGGGAAATGCGAGAACGCGGGGAACCAGGCCGCGAAGGCAGACCTGAGCGTGAAGACCATGTGATAGGCAAAAGACTGGAACAGGCTGAGAATAAAGTCGCGGATCTTGAAGAGATTCTTGAAAAGGCTGAGGAAGATCTGAAAAGGCTGATACGTTTGCACAAAGAAGGTCGCGCCGATGAGGGGGCCGTCGAAAAGGCAGAGAAACGCTTTAAGGAAATCCGTGAAAGGCTTCGTGATGCGCAGGCCGAGTTGAAAAAACTTCGCAAAACTGCGCAAGCCCGCCGGGCCAGGAGAAATCGCGAACGCGGGGAAAGACGCGGGGGTATGCGTGGACGCGGGGAAAGAGGCCGGGAAAAAGACCGAGAAGGGCGCGAACGCAGGGAACGCAAAGGCGACGTTGAGGAACTGCGCGAACAAATCCGCCGCCTCCAGCGCCAGTTGGAACAAGCAAAGCAGAAACTCAAGCGGCTTGAGCGGGAACGCCACGAGCGCGAGGAACGCGACGAGCGCAAGGAAGACCGCGAGCGCGAGGAAGATTAGAACCTGTTATTGATGTATTTCGACGACGTCTTTGTCGTGTAGCGGTTCGCTTCGGTGCGCGCGTTGTCCGTCGAAGTGTTCTTCGCCCCAGATGCGTGCGAATTTCATTTTTCCCGGCAGGTCGCGGTGGATATCCGCAGCCAGGTCGGCGATGGTCGATCCGACCGTCAGCGTGTAAGGATTGGTTTTATCGACTGGTTTCCCCGGCTCCTTCGTGTACACGCGGATAACCGACAGCATTTCCCACAGACGGCTACCAAGGGCATCAAGCCCTTCGCCGGTTGTGGCGCTGACGGGTATTATTTCCAACGGCCCGGTGTATAGTTCGCGCAGCGCCTCGATGTCGCCGGGCGAGACGAGGTCTGACTTGTTGATAACGAGAATTGCGCTTCGCTGGTGATGATTTTCCGGATCAAGTTGATTGCAGGGCAGAGAGGTCAGTTCCAGATTGCGTTCGGTAAGTACGGAAAAGGTCTCGTCAATCTGTTCCAGCGGTTCGGATGAAACGTCAATCACTATGGCGATTATATCGGCGAAGTTAATCGTCCCCATCAATCCCGGCGGGACGTGTTCGGGCGTTATCGGCGGGGTATCGACCAGTTGGATTTGCACATCCTCGTAAGGCCACATGCCGGGCGCAGGCAGGGCTGTTGTGTAAGGATACTCCGCCACTTTTACCGGGGCGTTGGTCGATGTCGCAACAAGTTGGCTCTTTCCTGTATTGGGCAGGCCGATCAGAACTACCTGCCCGGCACCGCTTTTGGGAATGTGGAACTGGTCGAAACCCTTGCCCGAACCTTTTTTGACGATATCTTTGCGTATCTGGCTGATGCGGCGTTTGAGATCGCCCTGCATGTGGTCTGTTCCCTTGTGTTTGGGAATGGCGCGGAGCATCTCCTGCAGAGCGTCCAGTTTCTCGGCGTCAGTACCGGCCTGGCGGTAACGCCGGTCGGCCTTTTCATATTCAGGTGTAAGATTCGCAGGCACGGTGAACAGTATAACCGGAATACCGGAAGGCCGGAATACCGTGAAGGAGAAAAAAACAACCGGAATATCCGCCTTAGCCAAGGCTACGTCGGGCGGGCGGCGGCGAAATTGTATAGGCTTGCAATCTGCCGACTAAACCATACCATACCACACCATACCCAAAAAAATGTGGAGACAACGTAAATGTCATCGCCGACACGGATAATCGACTCGCATCAGCACGTATTCTGGCACGGCAAAGACGATGCCGGCCTGGTCGCAAACCTCGACGAACACAACATCGACAAGGCGGTGCTGCTGACATGGTGCATCCACCCGTCTGAAGGCGATGCGGGCTATGACGAGGTCTTTAATCCTATCCATACCGTCTCGGGCAGGGGCAATCACCCCGGCCTGCCTCTGACCGACGCCGTTCGGGCGGCGAGGCGGTATCCCGACCGTTTCGTACTGGGTTACGCCCCGCACCCTCTTGAGCCGAACGCCGCCGGGTGGCTTGAAGCAGCCATCGGAATGTACGACATCCGCGCCTTCGGCGAATGGAAGTGTCGCCTGCTGCTGGACGAC
>DAOVLS010000234.1 GCA_030631125.1 Planctomycetales bacterium | reverse complement strand
GACAGTTTGAACAGCGCGCCGGCGTGTAACTGGCTGACGCGCGATTCGGTAATGTCCAGCACCTGCGCGATCTCCTTCATGGTCAGGTCGCGCTCGTAATACAGCAGCAGGAGTGTCCGGTCCCTTTTGGGTAGTTCACTGATCGCCTCTGTCAGGCGTTCGGTCAATTCCTTTCGCTCAACCTGCGTCTCCGGTGAAGGCGACTTATCGATAATCATAGGTCCGAATGCAGGTTGGTCTTCGGAAAGCCCGTGGATGGAGAGGAACTGCTGCTTTCGCCCTTCCTGAAGCGTTCGGTACAACTGTTCGGGCGACAGGCCGACCGCCCTTGCCAGTTCGGCGTCGTCGGGAGGACTGCCTGATTCGGCGAGCAGTTCCTGGTATGCCTGTCGAATCTGGCGGAGTTGCTTGTTCACAGCCGACGGGACGAAGGACCTGCTCCTCAATTCGTCGATAACGGCGCCGCGGACGCGGATGTAGGCATAGGTTCTGAACTCGGCGGCGTTGTCGGTGTCGTATGCCCTGGCCGCCTGTACCAGTCCGACCGTACCGGCGGAAATCAGGTCTTCCATGTCCGCGGCATTGGATACGTACGAGGCGACCTTCTGTGCGATGTGCCGGACCATTGGAAGGTTCTCGACGATCCACCGCTCTTCAGCCGCTTCTCGCGACTGTTCGGCGTAGGCCTGTGTGATCTTCGCGCGGAGCGCCTTGGTGGACATCGTCGCGGGCGTCGTTTTGTCGGTTTGAGTGCTCACTGTTTTTTACTCTTTATCGGTGCCGGTCCTTTCTGCATCGGTCTTTACAGCCGCATCGACTATGATTCGAATGGCCGCTGTACCGGCCAGGCTGATTACGATGTACATGATTCCCGCACCCGCCATCGCCCGCATCCCGCAGACAAAAACCGGCACGTCGCTGCACCACCCGACAAACGCCAGGGCGAAAAAGGCTATCGCAGTCATTGTTATCGTAATCTGTCGCACGTTTTTATCTCATCTGTTTTTAGTATTCTTTCACAATTGAACCTGCGAGTATTACGGAGCGCCGGTTTTTCGACACAGAGACGCAGAGGTACAGAGATTTAAAGAAAAGGTTTTCTCCTGTTTTATACCTCTGTCTCTCTGCGTCTCTGTGTCGCATAACCCTGCTCACAAATTCAATGTTGATAGATTTTTGATTTCAATTCTATCATCCTGTAACGGCGACCTCCTCGGCCGGAAGGGCCAGGAGGGTAACGGTGGCGACCGAATCAACTTTCGTACCGATCGTGATTTCGTCGTAGGCCAGGATGGAAAGTTGAGGCAGTTGCCGGGACAGCATTCCACCCAGGTGAGGTCTGAGAAGCGAATCGCACAGCATGACGGCTTTATCGTTACCCGCCTCCATAGCGGTTCTCCAAGCCTCGACGATTTTTCGGCCTAGTTCCATCATCCGTTCAGGCGGAACGGCAAATGTCTCCTCGCCGCGGTCGGTGTTGATACTGTTGCGAAGTTCGTATTCCAACGACGGTTCCAGGACGATAGCCTGGATTTTCCCCTCGGCGTCGCAGTATTGTTCCGTAATCGTTCTGGCCAGCACCTTTCGCACCAGTTCTGTCAGTGTTCCGACGTCCTTTGTCCTGGCGGAGTGGTCCCCGAGGACTTCCAGAATCTGCGCCAGGTCGCGTATGGCGATACCTTCGCGGAGGAGGTTCTGGAGCACCCGCTGCAACAGACCGATGGGCACTCGTTCGCCTACGACTTCGTTGACCAGTGTCGGCTGCTTCTCGCGGAGGCGGTCCACCAGTGCCTGGACATCGTCGCGGCTGAGCAATTCGTATGCGTAGCGCTTCAGCGATTCGGACAGGTGCGTTACCAGGACCGATTCGGGATCGACGACGGTGTAGTCGTTCAGTTCGGCCTGTTGTTTCTGGTCCGGGTCGATCCAGAGCGCAGGAAGGTTGAACACCGGTTCCTGCGTGGCCTGGCCGGCGATTTGGTTCTGCACGGTACCGGGGTCCATTGCCAGCAATTTATCCGGTTCAAGTCGCCCGGTGCTGATTATGTGGTTGTGCAGGCGGATTTCGTAGCGGTTAGGCTCAAGCGTTACGTTATCCCGAAGCCGGATCAAAGGCAGGACAACACCGTATTCCTGGGCGAACTTTCGTCGCAGCGGCGAGATGCGGTGAGAGAGACTGTCTTTGCGACGGGGATCGACCGTTTTAATGAGCCTTGCGCCGACCTGGATGGAAAGCCTGTCAACGTCCAGCAGTTCCTCCACGGGCGTCTGCTCGGCATCCTGATCGGGCTTTACCGGTTTTGGCTCCTTGGCCTGTCGTTCCCGCCGGGCCAGGGTCCTGGCCATCAGACCTGCGCCAAGCGACAGCACGATGAACGGCGCTTTCGGAAAACCCGGCACGAATATCATCGCCCCCAGCAGGAACGAAGCAATACCGAACGGTCTGGACCTGGCCATCATCTGGCGGATCAGGTCCTGGCTGATGTTGCTTTTGGTGGTGGTCTTGGTGATAAGAAATCCGGCGGCGGTGGAGATAATCACAGCCGGTATCTGCGAGACCAGGCCGTCGCCGATGGCCAGGATGGCGTAGGTTTTGACCGCTTCGCCGGCCGTCAGTCCGCCGCTCATCCCGACGGCGAATCCGCCGACAAGGTTGATGGCGGTGATAATCAATCCGGCAATGGCGTCGCCTCGGACGAACTTGCTGGCGCCGTCCATCGCTCCGTAGAATTCGCTTTCCTGAACGATTTTTTCGCGGCGGCGGCGGGCCTCTTCTTCACCGATAAGCCCGGCGTTCATATCAGCGTCGATCGCCATCTGCTTTCCCGGCATGGCGTCGAGGTTGAACCTGGCGGCTACCTCGCTTATCCGCTCGGAACCTTTGGTGATCACGACGAACTGAATTACCACGAGGATCAGGAATACCACCAGCCCGATGACCAGGCTGCCGCCGACCACCATGTCGCCGAAGGTCCTGATAATCGCGCCGGCGTCGCCCTGAAGCAGAATCAGGCGGGTCGAGGCTACGTTCAGCGACAGGCGAAACAGCGTTACGAACAGCAGCAGCGAAGGGAACGTGGAAAGTTCGATGGACTCCCTGGCCGACAGAACCACCACCAGCGTCGCCAACGCCACTGCTATGCTGCACGACAGCAGCATGTCCAGCATGAAGGTCGGCATCGGGATCAGCAGCGTCGCCAGCACCACCGCCACGCCAATCGCAAAGATAATGTCGTTATGCGCCATCAGCCGGTTCAGAGGCCCCGGCGACAGGTCCGGCGGTGAGGATGCAGTCGTGTTTTGGCTTTCGTCAGCCATTATTTCTTACCGGGCAGGTTCTTTTTCCGCAGACGATAGATCGTCGCCAGTATCTCGGCTACGACGATGAAGAGCGTTTCCGGTATGACCTGTCCGACCTCTGCGGCGGCGTAGAGCGTTCGGGCCAGTTCCGGTCTTTCGATAATCGGCACGTCGTGTTCCGCTGCGATTTCCTTGATTTTCCGGCACATGAAGTCGGCGCCCTTGGCCACTACCTGCGGCGCCGCCATGGTCCCCGCATCGTACCGCAGGGCGACGGCATAGTGAGTCGGGTTGGTTATAACCACGTCGGCGGTCGGAACATCCTGGAGCATCCGCTTGCGGGCCATCGCCATCTGAACCGCGCGGATCCGACCCTTGACCTCCGGGGCAACTTCGTGCTGCTTTCGTTCTTCCTTGACCTCCTGCCGGCTCATTCGCAATTCACGCTTGTAGTTCCATCGCTGATACAGCAGATCCGCACAGGCGATGGCCATCAGCGCCACTACAATCCTACCGGCCAGACCGAGGATGAATCCGGCGACAGCGTACAGCGTGCCTGCCGGTGTAGCCCACTGGAGGCCCAGCAGCAAATCCATACGTCCGGCGGTGTACTGCCAGGCGATCACCAGGATCACGGCAAGTTTGACCAGTGAAACCAACAGTTTGACCACCGATTTCAAGGCGAAGAGGTTTTTGAATCCTTTTATCGGCGAGATTCGCGACAGGTCCACTCTTATGGCCTTCGGCGCAAACGCCCATCCACCGGCCGCCATGCTGCCGAGAACCGACACCCCCGCCGCTACGAACAAAAACGGCGCCATGACAGTCAGGCACGCGGCGCCGCTGGAATGCAGCAGTTTCGCAAACGCTTCATTGTTCATCGAACCGGATACTTGCAGCGACAACCCGCCGGACAACTGCGTAACGAACCATCGGTAAATCTGATCTGACATCAACGCCAGCAGTATCAACAGCGAGCCGATTATCAGGGCAGAGGGAACCTCCTGGCTCTGGGCGACCTGACCTTCGGCACGGGCCTTCTTCAGGCGTTCCGGTGTGGCCTTTTCGGTCTTTTCTGATGCGCCCTTTTCCGCCATAGGTAGTACTTTCCTTGCTCTGTGTAATCAGAAACTGTTTACGTATTTGCAACGATTGCAGTAGAAAAGAAGGCGTCGGGCATTCGGCATTTGGCATTAGGCATTGGTGGTCGTGGGTTATTGAACGTCCCTCCGCTATTTCCTGCGGTTTCATTCAATTGAGAATTAAAACATACAAATCCACACCGAATCCTGTGCCACCAATGCCAAATGCCTGATGCCAAATGCCCAATACTTCTTACCTGACTTTCTCTTTTTTTCTGCATACGGCTGATTTCCTACGCGACCAGGTATTTACTCATCCACCTTGCCAGTTCTATCGTGAAGGCGTTCATAGACGGCATTATTGCAGCCGCCAGGAAAAGCCCGACCCCTACGCGGAGCGGGAAACTGGCCATCAGGATGTTCATCTCCGGAAGGACCCTCGCTATAATGCACAGCAGCACCGCCATTATCAGGAATCCCGCCAGCATCGGCGCGCCGAACCTCAGCGCG
>DAOVLS010000426.1 GCA_030631125.1 Planctomycetales bacterium | reverse complement strand
GTGTAAATCTTGTATTCTTCGGTCTCTTCAAGCACCTTTTCTTCATATCGCGGGCTGTTGTCCATTACGATGTGGGCTGTGTGGTCAACGCCGAAGTATTCCACCCAGTCGGCGTCCTGGTCCATGCCCTCGCGCTGCCAGCGCTCGATGGTGCTATCCCATGGTATGTCGATTATCGGAATGCGGTCCGCCTCGCGGTGCTCGAACATCCTCTTGAAACGTTCGTGCGATGTCATCTCGCTCATGCTGCAACTCCTTAAGGAAATTTCTAATCCACTCGCATCAGGCCCCGCTTAACGGCGTAATCGCGGAGGCGGGCGATTTCGGCCCGGCTGGGCAGGGCCTGCAATTCGGGAAACTCACCCGCCCTGTAGCATGGGCGATATTGGCCCATAACGTTTATTCCGCAGCCCGGGGCTGTCTCGGCCACAATGTCTATCACTTTCTCACTGCCCGCCAGGTCAGCCGGCAAAACCAGGTGCCGCACCAACACACCCCGCACCGCCAGCCCGCGCTCGTCGAGCGTCAACGGGCCTACCTGGCGATACATCTCAGCCAGGGCTTCGCGGGCGACTTGCGGATAGTCCGCCACGCCGGAATACTTCTGCCCCGCCGCCACCGAAGCATATTTATAATCCGGCATGTAAATGTCAATATATCCTTCCAAAAGACCGAGCATCTCGACCGATTCATACCCGCCGCAGTTATAGACGGTCGGAACGGTCAGACCTTCCCGGCGGGCGATAATGTTCGCTTCCAGCACCTGCGGGGCTACGTGCGTCGGCGTAACGAAGTTGACGTTACTGCACCCGCGCCGCTGAAGGGCCAGCATCAGTGAGACCAACTCACCGACATCGGCCTCTACCCCGCCGTCGCAGTGTGAAATGTCGTAGTTCTGGCAAAATACGCAGTCGAGGTTGCACCGCTGGAAGAAGATGGTCCCGCTGCCGCCGGAGCCGACCAGTACAGGTTCTTCGCCGAAGTGCGCCCCAGCCGAGGCGACGTGCGGCAGCCGAGCCGTACGACAGAATCCCACCTCGCCCGCCAGACGGTCCACGCCGCATCGGCGCGGACACACCCGGCACGGACTCAACATAGAACGGGCAAGTTTCAGTAGCGTCTCGTCTTCCATCCGGACAGCATTCTAGGCAGGTGCCGTGGCCGCGGTGTTTGCGGCCACGCTAAAGCCGACTTGGCGCAAACGTGGTCGCAAACACCGCGACCCACGCCACCCCTTTCATGTCCCATGTCCCACGCGATTCTAGGCGACTATTCGGGAAATATCGAGCATATACATCTGCCGGCCGTCGCCTTCGTGGACTGAATCTATCACCAGCGATTGTCCGCCCGGTCCGACGCGGGGGTGCAGGTCGCATCGCCATTCACCGTCGTACTCGGCGGGAGAATCGAAACGCCCCAGTTCGGCAACCTTGCCGCTTTCAATGTGGTACAGGAACAACGAGCGGTACGTCCGCTCGCGCGGATAGGTGTCATATATCATCCGCTCATTTCCCGGCAGGTAACTCTGGTGCCCGTCGTCGGATTTCAGTATCACTTCGCCCTTACCGCTACCGTCGTCTTTGTAGAGCATGAAGGACTTCACCCAGACGTTCAGGTGCTGCGGGTCGCGCCATATAAAGTGCGAGATGTCGATGTCATCAAGATTGTCCTGCACAACCAGCCGGAGGTCGGACCCGTCGGGGCAGGCGGTGAACATGCGCGAGTGCCGAGAGACATTACTTTGCTCGCTCCACCAACGATTCAAAAAAACGAACCTCGACCCGTCCGGATTGAAAAGCAAATGATTGAAATACTGCTTGGCATCGATCAGGTCGGCGTAGGTGTAAGGGATAGCGGCGATCTGCGCGATGGAAATAATCGGTTCGGCCTGACCGGTTTCCAGATCAACCCGCCGGATACCGGAATCGGTCGGGGCGAGTTGGTCGGCGTATGGGTCGGGCAGGCCCGCGTATCCGTAGCCGGGGCGCATGTCGTTTATCCGGCTAAAATCAGGCGCTACGGCCGTTTTGCCGTCCGGGCTGACGGTATAGACCGAATGCGGAATGGTTCGCTTCCGTCCGGTGTTTACGTCCAGAATGTGGCAGACGAAGCGGGCGCCCTCGCGGTCGTTCCAGAGAACCTCGCTGGTTGATCCGGGGCGCCATTGAAGCATACAGCCCTGCTGCCAGCACCAGGCGCTGCCGCCGCCAAGTTCAATCCAGCGATTACCTTCGTCAAGATCAACCATCCCGACTTTTATGGTGTCCGAGGCGGTCGGGCTTCGGTGCTCGAAGTCAACCTCCATACCCAGCACGTAACGACCGGTCGGGTCGAACTGCAACTTGTCGTAATAGCCGAACCAGTGAAACTTCGGCCCGTGTGTGAGTTTCCTGATCGGAACGGATACTTCCGACGCCACCTCTCATGCTCCTTATCTGATGTTAATATCGTTTATGTCACGGAATGCGTAGGCTGGGCCGTCAGGCCCACCTTTTTTCTGCGAACGATGAAGGTGGGCCTTTGCTTCGCGTCGGCCCAGCCTACCTTT
>DAOVLS010000077.1 GCA_030631125.1 Planctomycetales bacterium | reverse complement strand
ACCGGCTGGGCCTCGATGGTCATCGGCGCATCGGAAATGGCAGCACGGTCCAGGATAATTCCGGCGGAGAGAACCACGATTACCTGGATCGGAAGCGTCCACAGGCTGCGGGCGGCGAAGTATCGCCCGCGGATACGCCGGGGAATCAGGTCGCTCATCCACATGTTCCATCGAGGTACGCTCAGGTGGGCCAGTACGCAACTGGTACCGAAGATGACCATGAATATCACAACGGCCGCCCTGCCGGGATTGAGCACAAAAGGCACAAGGGCAATCGCCAACCACAGCAGACGATGAGCACTGGCATAGAAGATGACAGGGTACTTTCGCAAACCTGTTCGCTCGATGGCAATCGCCGCAACCAACTGGGCAAGCGTTGCGGCCCATGGAATGGCAGCCAGCCTCCCGAAGTCGCGATTGGTGAATCCCATCAGCCGACAGAAAAGGGTCATCTGGCTACCGCAGATGCACGCCATCCACACAATGCCGAACATCCACGCAAACGTAACCGTTCTCATGGAGTCGCGGAGGCTCTTGCCCCGAACAGACAATGCCGGGAGAACCTCAAAAGTTTTCTGCCGCCAGGACATTCCCTGGTTACTCCGGTAAATCAGGTCCAATAAGTTCGGGATAAATACGTCCCGCCGCTATGTAAGTCCAATGTAAAAGCGGAAATTTGAAAATTTTTTACGCCACCCAATGGACCATCACCGCCCCCCAAGGAACGCGTCGCTTGCGGTTTCGCCGAAGGTTGTCTAATCTGCCCGTCGTGAGCGTCCACCCAGTGAAACTCGACATATACCACACAGCCATTCCCATGCGGTCTTTCGAGCACGCCGCCGCTGCCAGAAACCTGGCCGAAGCCATTGTCGTCCGCCTGGAAATGTCCGACGGTTCGGTCGGTTGGGGCGAAACCCTCCCGCGAGAATACGTTACCGGCGAAACGCTCGAAACCGTCCCCGACGATGTCGAGCGGTTGTTCGGCGACCCCACCAAAAGCCGGCAGATGAGCGAAGCGAATCTGCCGGAAAGCGGGCGGAATAACGCCGCCGCCTGTGCACTGGACCTTGCCTGGACCGACGCCGACGCTCGCTCGGGAGGCAAATCTTTCGGCGGATCTATCCCTCACACCGTCCGTGTCAGCGGCGTGCTGGGTTCGTCCGCCCCGGCCAGAACGGCAAAACGTCTGCGGCTGATGCGTCTCTACGGCCTGAGGGACTTCAAACTCAAACTCGGTTTCGGCGACGACGCCGACGCCGAGAACCTTCGCATTGTGCAAAAGCGAATCGGAAAGGCGATTGGTGCGGGCAAATGTTCGCTCCGCGTCGATGTCAATGGCGGATGGTCGGCAGAGGAAACGCCTGAACGAGTGGCTGCGTTGAAGCAATTCGGCGTTTGCGTTATCGAGCAACCGGTCTTTGGTCCAGCGGAAATGCTTATCGAACTGGCCCAGAGATGCAAGCTGCCGCTGATGGCCGATGAGTCATTAATTACAATCGCCGACGCCGACAGGTTTATCAATGCTACCGGCAAAAAGGTCTGGCTGAACGTTCGCATCAGCAAGAACGGCGGGTTGGACGCAGCCGGTCGGATCATCGCCGCCACAGACGAGGCGGGCGTACCGTTCGTCGTCGGGTGTATGGTCGGGGAGAGCAGCATACTCTCTGCCGCCCAAAGGCGACTGCTGGCGAACTGCCTGCCGCCCAGATTTGTTGAAGGTAACTATGGAAAATTCCTCCTTGCCGACGACCTGACGAAACGAAGTCTCCGCTTCGGATATGCCGGAAGGCTCAAGTCTTTAAAAGACCCGGGCCTGGGCGTGGAGGTGGATGAACAAAAAATCGAACGCTACGGAACGCTGATTAAAACCCTCCGCGCATAAGAAGGTTGATTTATTCGTGAAATTAGTGTAATTCGTGGACCGCTGTATTCGTGAAATTCGTTTGAGTTAGTGTACTTCGCGGACTGAAAGGAGCAACACGTGCCTGCATTAGGTCGAAACATTCCGAAGCATCTTTTCACCAGTGAGTCGGTTACCAAGGGGCATCCCGACAAGGTTTCCGATCAGATTTCCGACGCCGTTGTGGATTTGCTGATAGGGGCCGACCCGAAGGCGCACGTCGCCTGCGAGACGCTGGTAACCACCGGGCTGGTGATCCTGGCCGGCGAGGTTACGGTGCACAACCTCAAGGCCGAAAAGGCCCTGCTGTCGGCTGAAGAGACCGCCCGGCGGGTAATCCGCGACATCGGGTATAACGACTCTTCCACCGGTTTCGATTACCGAAGTTGCGCGGTCCTGCGAAGCCTCCACAGCCAATCAGCCGACATTGCCCGCGGCGTTGACCGCAAGAAGAAAAAGGACCAGGGCGCAGGCGACCAGGGAATAATGTTCGGATTCGCCTGCCGGGACACTAAGGAGATGATGCCGCTTCCGATCCAACTGGCCCATCGCCTGACCGCCCGTCTGACCGAGGTGCGCGAAAACGGTGAACTTCGCTGGCTGCGCCCCGACGGGAAAAGCCAGGTAACTATCGAGTATCGCGGAAACACACCCGTCAAACTATTGACCGTCGTCGTCTCGACACAGCACGACGAAAGTGTCATAAACCCGCGAACCGACACAATGTCGCAAAAGGCCAGGGAAAAACTTATCGCCAAAATCGTCAAACCCGCCATCATGGACGTTTGTCCGAAATTGTGGTCCAACAGAATAAAATATCACATCAACCCCACCGGAAAGTTCGTCATCGGCGGACCTCACGGCGACACCGGCCTGACCGGAAGGAAAATTATCGTCGATACCTACGGCGGGCGCGGAAGTCACGGCGGCGGCGCGTTCAGCGGGAAAGACCCCTCAAAGGTTGACCGCTCGGCGTCCTACATGGCAAGGCACATCGCTAAAAATATAGTCGCCGCCAGACTCGCCGAAGCCTGCGAGGTGCAGTTATCCTACGCTATCGGCGTAGCAGAACCCACCAGCGTCCTGGTCGATTGCGGCGGGACCGAAACCGTCGATCATCGCAAAATCGCAAAGGCTGTCAGAGATATCTTCGCCCTGACACCCGCTGAAATAATCGACTACCTCAATCTGCTCAGACCTATCTACGAAGAGACAGCCCGTAACGGGCACTTCGGAAGGACCGGAAGAAGTTTCACATGGGAACGGACCAACAAGACCGGTGAATTAAGAAAGGCGTGCGGATTATAGGGTTGTCTTTCGTCCGCGCAGAAAACAACAGCGCCGAACTTCCAAGCCTGTGCGAGCATCGGCTTGGAAGTTCGGCGCTGTTGTTTTATCAGGCCACCTGCACCTGTCGGCCAAGGCGACGTTTGGCGTTAATGATCTTTCGTCCGTTACGGGTCCGCATTCGCGCACGGAAGCCGATTCGTCGTGATCGTCGTCGCTTAGATATCTTGTGTGGATAGTGCATTAAAAACCTCAAAACTCCCGGTCTTTCACGTCCGGGAGTCTCCGTAAAAAGCGAAATATAACTTGTTATCCGATAAAACACAAGGATAAAATTTCGCATTAAATAAGGTAATTCACTTAAAGCAAAAAACTATACTTCCCCAACGTGTTTGCTTTTTTTGCTCGCTTCAGCGAGCACGTTATCAAAAAGGAACCAACAATGGCGCGGGTTGACCTGAAGGAATATGTTCGCCAGGCAGTCCCGACACCCGGCGAGGAGCAGGATCGTTTCCGCCAGATGCTGGGTAACGAGTGGGAAGCGTCGCAAGGCCTCTTTGAACGAGAGGACCTGGGGCGCCTTATCAGTCCCGATGCAATTCGCCGGGCCTTGGTGGGCATGAGACTCGAACCGGGCGATTATGCCCCGGCGCTGGAGTCCGTCGCCCGGCGAGTCGCCAAAGACCCTCTGTTCGCCCGGCTGTGGGAGCACTGCTGGCACCTGGCGTATCGGTCCGAGCCACTGGAACGCTGGAGCGAAAAGCAGTGGCAGCCGTTCAGGCAATACCTGGGAGATCAGGTCGGAGAGTTTTTCCTGTCGGTGCTCCTGTCGCACTACGACTGCCTGATGGAGATTGTTCAAGCTCGTTCAATCCCCGTCGAAATCGTCTCCGCGACGCTGGCGATGGTAACGAGTGGGATTCGTAAGGACACTGCCCGAGCCGGGCGGGTCACCTTGACCTCCATCTACTGGCCTGCCAACCACCTCGCCGGCAGGGTTTTTCGTCTGGGTCGGTTATCGTACACGCCGCGCCCGTTCAAGGGGAAACTGACGGTCTATCGCAACCGGCGGAGCGGCAGGACGGTATCCGTACCCCTGCCCGACCTGACCTTCCGCAGCGACGGACAATTCGACGGCGCGGGTGGACGGCACGATCCAGAAGGGGCGTGGGAGACGCAAGTTCACCAGCGCGGTGGCGCACTCGTCAGCAACGCCTGGATATCACCGCTCGGCTGCGCCCGCCGGGAAGATATCCGCCTCGACCTGGCGGAGTGGGAAGCAATGCTGAAGCCCGGCGACCAGACGCTCGAGTTTCACATCCCCGGTGGCGAGCCTCTCGACCATGCCGCCTGTGGCGAGTCATTCCGCTGGTCGCTGGAGTTCTTCGCCAAGCACTTCCCGGAAATCACCCCCCGTGCGATCCACAGCGGCGGCTGGTGGAGCGACCCACAATTGCAGGACATGCTGCCGGCGACGGCAAACCTGGTCCGTTTCCAGCGTGAGATGTATCTTTACCCGACGATGTACAGCAAGGGGAGCGAGAAACATATCCTTGGCTGCGACTACAAGAACCTCGATGACGCCCCGCAACGGACAGCCCTCCAGCAGGCGATCGTCAGGCACCTGCGGGCGGGCGGGCAAATGATGGCGGCGGAATGTTTCATGCTCGCCAAAGACGTCGCCGCCGACTGCTGGGGAACACAGCGATACATAAACACCGCCGGACCGTGAGGCGCACCCACTTCAGCAAACATATCAAAGCGCACTTGACGCGACTGCTCAAGGGGCTTATTTTCCACGCCGCAACGCGGGAACCAAAGATAAGGAATCGGTTATGACAAAAAACGCTGAACTGGTGGAACTGACGAACAAATACCTCATCGAAAACTACGGGCGGTTGCCCGTGGCGATGGTGCGCGGGGCCGGTGCGAAGATATGGGACGCCGACGGGGGCGAGTATCTGGACTTCTTCGCCGGATTCGGAGCTGGCGGGGTTACGGGACATTGCCATCCTGCCGTCGTCTCGGCCATAAAAGCCCAGGCCGATATGCTCCTGTCGCATGGAAACCTCTTCACCAACGAGCCGCAGATCGACCTTGCCCGGCGGATTACCGAAAACGGTTTCGGCGGAAAGGTCTTCTTCTGCCACAGCGGCGCAGAGGCGAACGAGGCCGCCCTTAAACTGGTGCGACTGGCGGCCGGTGAAGGACGATACAAAATCATCTCCTTCAACGACTGCTTCCACGGCAGGACGATGGGGTCGCTGTCGCTGACGCCCGAATCGTTCCAGAAGGGTTTCGAGCCGATGCTTCCCGGCAGCGTCAAGGTCGATTACGGCGACATCGACGCCGTCGCCGCGGCGGTCGATGACGAGACAGCCGGCGTTTTCGTCGAGCCGATCCAGGCCGAAGGCGGAATGAACGAACCGACGGTCGAGTTCATGCAGGGCCTGCGGGCGCTGTGCGACGAAAAGAACCTGCTGCTGGTCTGCGACGAGGTCTGGACATCTCCGGCGCGGACGGGCAAATGGTTCGCGCATCAGCATTACGGAATCGCCCCGGACGTTATGACGCTGGCCAAGGCGATTGGCGGCGGGCTACCGGTGGCGGCGTGCGTCGCAGCGCCGAAATACGCCGACGTTCTCGTCCCCGGAACCCATGGATGCACGATGGGCGGAAATCCGCTCTGCGCCGCAGCCGGGGCTGCGACCATGAAACTCATCGAAGATGAAAATCTCCTCGACCGCGCCGAAAAACTCGGCGGGCAAATCGTACGCGCGATACAGGATGCCAAAGTTCCCGCGCTGGAGCAAATTCGCGGCAAAGGCGTAATGTTCGGGTTGCGGTTCGACGCGGCAAGGGAGGCCAAGCCGCTTATGATGACGTGCATGGACCGGGGTCTGCTGGTCTGCATAGCCAAAAATAACGTCCTCCGCCTGGCCCCACCGTTGACGATAAGCGAATCAGACCTCGACGCCGGCATGGAGATACTCCTCGACGTGTTGAAGGGGTAGTCGCTCATTCGAACGGGAGGTTTCCGAAAAATTCCGGGCTGTGGTATTCATGTTCCGGCGTGTTTATCGGGTTCCAGCAGGCTGATTGCGGGTCGGTTTTTCCACCGCAGCGGTAGAAGTTCGCCCGCCAGTGCGTTCCCGATTTCGGTGCGATTTTCCGGCCAGCGGCTTCGGAAATCACCGCGAACGGAATCGCCGCCGCAAGCCACCAGCCGTCGTCGCCGGGCGACTCGGTCTTGGTCGGCGTAGGGATGGAAGTCTTTATTCGTATGGTCTCGACCAGTTCGGCCGGCGCGAGCGTCCGCCATTCCGGGCCGGGGCGGAAACCCAACTTCGCAGTACCGCAGCAGTTGACCTCGAAATTGAAATAGCCCCATTTGCCCCATTGGCCGTCAGGGTCGATCGTCGCGAAGAACTCCACGCAACTGTCGGTGTGGACGTTGCTGTTGGTTTCGGTCTCGACGGCGGAGATATGTTTGTCGTCGCAGACGTACAGGAGGTATATCGCTTCATCGTCGTAAAGCGCCGCAACGGTCGTCGCCTGCTTAAGCCCCGACGTGTACCAGGGATATTCGTCAATTTCGATCCTGTCGGCCTGGTCCCAGCCCGGGTCATCGCAGGCCAGACGGACCGACCCCGATGCGCGACGAACAAGGTAACTTTTTTTCTGATCCATCTTTCCAGCCTCGCCTGAGTTACTGTTCTATTCGAACGTCAGTGTCCCGAAAAATTCGGGCCTGTGAAAGTCCGGTTCCGACCAGTCGATCCGGTTCCACGCGGCGTATTGCGGGTCGGTCTTTCCGCCGCAACGGTAGAAATTCACCCGCCAGGCGTCGCCCGGTTTCGGAGCAACCTTTTGACCTGCCATTTCAGAAATCGCCGCAAACGGAATCTTCGCCGCAAGCCACCAGCCGTCGTCGGTCGGGGATTCGTCCTTCGTCGGCGTGGGGATGGAGGTTTTCACCTTGACGGCATCGAGCACTTCCGTCGGTGCGAGCGAGCGGGCACCTCGACCAGCGCCGAAACCCATATGAACCGTCCCGCAGCAGTTGGCTTCGAAATTGAGGTGGCCGCCGGCGCCTTCGGACTCGAACGCTATGAAAAACTCCACGCAACTGTCCTTATACACGTCGCCGTTGGGGCGGGTCTCGACGGCATGGATGTGCTTGTCGGCGCAGATGAACAGGAGATAGACAGCCCTCTCGTCATACAGCACAGCAGCTGTCGTATCCTGTTTATCCCCGGCGCTGTACCAGGGATATTCATCTATCGAGAGCCTTTCGGCCCGGTTCCAGGCCGGATCGTCACATGCCAATCGCATGATTCCCGGCGCTCGGCGAACGAGATAATTCTTTCTTTGAATCATATACTTTCAACCTCGCGCGAATTGAAGGGTGGTCCAACCGGCCCACCGAATACAGGCCGAAACATTCCGCGGGCCGGTTGGCCCGCCCTACTTCTCCACGCGGATGAGTGAATGGATTTCATAGTCGGTGAGTTTATCGCGCCCGTTCAGGAAGCAAAGTTCAATCAGGAACGCTATGCCGACGATATCTCCGCCGAGGTCCGCGACCATTTCGCAGGCAGCGGCCATTGTCCCGCCGGTGGCGAGCAGGTCGTCCAGCATTAGGACTTTGGTTCCGGCGGCGATCGCGTCGGCGTGCATTTCGATTGTGTCTGTGCCGTATTCGAGGGCATACTCCCTGCTGACGGTTTTATGCGGTAGTTTTCCGGGCTTGCGGATCGGTACGAATCCTGCGCCGATTTCGCGAGCGACGACGGGGCCGAAGATGAACCCGCGAGCCTCGATGCCGACGACAACCTCGATGCCGGCATCCCTGTAAGGTTCCGCCAATTGGCCAACGACCTCATCCAGCATCACCGGGTCCAGCAGCAGCGGCGTGATGTCCTTGAAAATGATGCCCTTCTTTGGGAAATCCGGTATGTCTCGAATGAAATCGCCAAGGTCA
The DNA here is from genome assembly GCA_030631125.1 of Planctomycetales bacterium. The sequence continues at coordinate 579 of DAOVLS010000077.1, read as the reverse complement.
ATCATTCATCGTTACTCCCGAAAAATGGTTCCACTAACCTGCCTGCCGGTCTTCGACCTTGCCTTCGGCTCTGAGGCTCGGACTCGAAGAGAGGCTCATACCCGAAGGGCAGGCATGCGAATGGGTGAGTGTAGCGTCGCAGCAGCGGGAAACAAGGATAAGTTAATCGCGGATGGCGCCAAGTAATACCGCTGGCCAAACCGGGCCCGGCTGGGAACCAAACAGAACCAAACGGAACCAAACGGAACCATTCGGAACGAAACGGAACCATTGGGAACCGTTGGGAACGATTCGGAACCGTTGGGAACGAAGTCAAAACCCGTAAATCCTTGGGCGACATAGAGTTGTGATTTCCGGGGTCATTTTTTTTCGTTTTTGAAAATCCGCCCTTGCCTGACTTGCCTGACTTGCCTATCTTGCCGTATTCGCCATGCCTCGCTGAAGCGAGCACGCCAACAGACTGGTCAATCAGTTGACTCGTAAATCGGTTCCGGTCTTTCCGTTTTTCACGGTATTCCGGTAATCCGGTATTCCGGTCTCACGGCTTGCCACGGCGTAGCCTTAGCGAAGCCGGGTCTT
>DAOVLS010000291.1 GCA_030631125.1 Planctomycetales bacterium | reverse complement strand
GGTTCTGGTGTTCGCTGTTCGGCGCTCCCCTGCCGATGACCGGCCGGAACATCCGCCCAAACCGGCGGCACTATCCCATTATCGCCGGTAAATTGCAATAGTTGAATTGATGAGACATAAAAGTTTCTTTCCACGCGCCACGCTGTCGATACAATAAGGTGAGCGGTAAGAGTTCAGCCGTATGCTTCAAGGAAAGCAAGTCAGGCATTGGGCATTGGTGGCTGATGGTCGTTGCGCGTTGAAGCTTTTATAATTATGATATTTTACTGAATCGTGGAATTAAACAGAAAAAACTTTCACAAACCCAGTGCTATCAATGCCTAATGCCCAATGCCAATTGCTTCTCGCACAACTCGGGTTTTTTCTGAAACATACGGTTGAACTCTTACCTACCGCGAACGTTGTCCTGAAAGGTTTTGCAGGTCTCTGTACAGGATGTCTCCGGGGCGGGTTTTTCCCGGTACGCGGATGAGGTAGGTTTTTTTCCTCGCCACGCGGATTCGTTTTCCCGTTCGCTTGTCGCGGATTACCTCGTCCACGCTCCGCCCGTTGAGCGCGAGGAACTCGAAGTCTTTCTGAAGCGATTTTATTGCCGGGTCGTTGATTTTCATCGTCTCGCCCCGCGGGCTTTTCTTGACGGTAACGGCCTTTTTCCCGAATGCGCCGATAGTTACGTGCGAAATCGCCGGGCCGTGGTGGAAATACGCCTCGTATCCGCCCTTTCTCAGTCGTTGGCAGTAATCGACGGCGAAACGCCTTCGCCCGACGTAGTTACGCTGGGGGTCGTCCCGGAAGACCGCTATCAGCAGGCTGTAATAGGCTGATTCGGCGACATTGTTCAGGTTCCATTTCGCCGGACCTGTCTCTTTGCCGGGCAGGGGCACGATAATGGCCTTGGCGAACAGGGCGATACCGTTGGCTGTGCGATATTTCTTGGCGGTTTTCAGGTTCGCCTCCGCGTCCTTCGGCGTGCGATACCGGCCCCAGAACACTTCGCTGTGCCCGCCCTTGTGAATGATGAATATGTCACGCCATCCGATCTTTTGGGTCAGCACCTTCTTGTAATAATTGGCGTCCTGAACGTGGCTGGCGGGGTCCTTGTGCACCGACAGGAGGATGCTGTAATGGTCTTCCTGAACGGTCCGGGATGCGGATGTGTGCACGCGTGGACCGAACAGGCTCGAACCGTTACATCCGGCCGACACCAGGGCCGCCAGAAGCATTATTGAATTCAGGCGTTTCATTTCGGCTGATTATTCTAACAACTCCCGCCCGGTTTTTCCATATTTGCGTTATCCTGCGTTAATCGGCGATCTTTCCCTCCGCGTCGAGCATCCACCGCGGGCGCTTGATGAATTCGCCGCCTTTGAACGTCTGCTCGATGAGTCCCTGCTTTTCCAGGTAGTTGAAGCAACTGCGCATACAGCCGCGGGAGCCGCCGATGCCGAAACTGCCCCCGACGCCCCATTTGCACAGGTAGGCGTGACCTTCAATTATGTAGCCGGAGGGGAATTCAGCCGTTTTGCCCCACTTGCCGAGTGACATCGGCCAGCAGAATTTGCATGCGGCCTCGCCGGAGAGTTTCTGTTCGGTTACGTCAAAGTGGTAGCCGGGCAGGGACTTGGCGATGAAAGGCGAAAGCCTCGGATCGCCTCCGTGGTAGCAGAGCGTGCATCTGCCCATATCGACGTCGCCCCAGCGGTAGGTCTTGTCCTCAATCCGAATCTCAACGGTCTTTCCTTCCTTGATATGGGGTATTGCGCCGGGGCAGCCTTCGACGCAGGCCATGCACAGTTTGCAGATGCTGTTCGGCTCGAGAAGCGGGTCGCCTTCCAATTCCAGATCGGTGATGATCGCCCCCAGCCTCTGGCGCGGGCCGAATTTCTTTGTCAGAAATACCTTCGACCATCCGATCTCGCCGACGCCGGCCGCTACGCCGGCAATGCGAATGGCGAGTTGCACGTCGGGAGGCGGGGCGCCGTCGCGAAGCGGTTCCCGTGGCGGCTGCCTCTCCGGCACGCCGGCATAGTACGGCGCTGCCTCGTAGCCGAAATCCTCAATGAAACAGGCTGTCTCGTACACCGGCAGGGGGAGGAAAAGCGTATTGAGCAGCCCGTGGTAGTCAAAGTAGGTGTACGACGGCCAGTACGTGCCTTCCTCGATGCCGCGCCACCCGCCTCGGAGGATTCGCCTGCCGACGACGATGACGCTTCGGGCCTCCGGGAAAATACCGGCAGGGTGCATCCTCGGCGGCGCGCCGTCGAACCGCTCAATGTTCGCCACGCCGAACAGGTCCAGCCCGCGGGAAAGGGCGTAGTCCCTGATCTGCTGCTTTGATAGTTTGCGATTGCTCATTTTATCAGCCTCGTCAGACCTTGAAGAAATCAACGTCTTCTTTGACGGTCCAGGGGTCGCGTTTGCGAAATTGGGCCGAGAATTTGTTTTCCAGCCTGCCGGCCTTTTCCAGGTAATCCATGCACGTTCGGACGCACACTGCCGCCAGGCGGTCGGGCCGGCCGTCGGGATGGTGGCGGTTGGGAATCGCGCCGTTCCTGCATTCGGCGCACTTGCGGTAATCAATCTCGGCGACGGTCATCGTCTTGCCGCAAATGGAAACCTGCTTCTCATCCACGAAGGCGCCCAGCGGGCAGACGCCTTTGCTCTGGTCGCTGCGGGGATCAATCGGCTCGTCGAGGATGGGAGTCGGCTCGATCTCGGCGTCGGCGAGAATAATCTGGATGCGTTGTCGCGGGCCGAATTGCGGTGTCAGCAGGATGCCGCAGTAGCCGATCTCGCCGACCCCGGCCCGCACGGCTGCATCGTCGAAATCGAGCATGACGTTGGGCGGCGGCTGGTCCGTCCGCACCGCAACGCCCATCGGCGGGATCTCAGGCGGGAGGTTCGGCAGCGGCACTGCCTCCCATCCGGCGTCTTCGATGAACTCCGCGACCCGATAAGTCGTCATCGCCACGAACCGGTCGTCAAGCCAGTCGGACCCGTACAGGGCGTAATTCTGGAAGTTGGTTCCCTCTTCGACGCCGCGCAGCGTCCCGCGCGTAATCCGCCGGCCAAGGACGATAACCGACCTGGCCTCAGGGAAGATGGTTCGCGGGTGTTTCTCCGGCGGTAGTTCGTCGAAGCGCCCGATGTCGGCGACGCCGAAAACATCAGCGCCGGCCTCTTTGGCGAAGGCGGATAATTCTGAACGGTTCATTATGATATAGTCCTTTCTGAAGGTTCCCGCGCTGCTTCCAAGCCCCTGGCCGGGCAGACGCGGATACATTCTTCTGTGATATTGGAGTGTCTCTTCTGGACGCCCCAATTGACTTTACTGACGGCTTCGGCGACGGCGAGGGCATTTCTGCTCTTCGGCACGGGTACGTCCACGTCCAGACCGCAGTATTTCGGTCCGGCCTCACCGGACAGGCAGTAACGCGTCGCCCAGTCGCAGGCGAAACAATCAACCCGACCCAATTCGAGCGTCCTGCCCTCCAGTTGCAGCGTAGCCTGCTCCGGCGCAATCGCCGAGGTCGGACAAGCCGACACGCACGGTCTTTGGCAGTCCCGACAGTCGATCCGGCCGGAATAAAGCGGGTCGTCGGGCAACGGGCAATCGGTTACGACGGAGAGGAACACTTGCCGGGCGCCATACTCGGCTGTGATGGGACAGCCGTGAACGCCGATGTGTGCCAACCCGCCCAGCATCGCAGCGAAACGATTGGCCCGCATGTCAAACAGCATGCCCCGCGAACTGTGGACCTTCGACGCCAGTCCGGTCAGATCATAGGCGAGCGTCGCGCGATATCCCGAATCGTTCAGCCTCCGGATGAGACGGAAGGCAGCATCGCCCAACAACCGTTGGGCCTCGTAGCGGACAAAGGCAAACGGTCCGACAGTCTCGGCCGGCGTAACCTTTGCCGTATCCAGCGCCGTATCCGGAAAATGCAGGCCGAGAACGATGACCGACCTGGCCCCGTCCATCCAGTCGGACGGTGATTTGATCTCTGCGTCTTCGGTCATAATCTGCGGGACGTACGGGCCGTAAATCAACCCCTTGTCCTCGACCACATCGGCTTGCTTGAGGGACACGTCTGCGGATTCCAGGGCGTCGCGGAATCGGACGAACCGCTCGGCTGTGAAGAAGCCCGCCAGGTCCGCCCCTGCATCTCGGCAGAAATTTCGGATCTGTTCGGGCTTGCAAAGCGGTTTCGACTCCGGGCGGGTTCGCTTCAGTGAAGGCAGGGACGCACTGGTCAGGACGGTCGC
>DAOVLS010000395.1 GCA_030631125.1 Planctomycetales bacterium | reverse complement strand
GAATTTTGAATAACGAAGTGAAAAAAACATTCCTAAAAAACTTCTTGTTTCTTTTACTTTTACTTCGAAATTCGACATTCTTTGTTCAATATTCAATATTCATTTTTTCTTACACGTCCATTTCCGGCGCCAGGAGGTCGTCGTATGTTTCCCGTCTGCGGATGATGCGGAACTTGTCGCCTTCGACGAGGACTTCCGGGCCTCGCGGGCGGGAATTGAACTGGCTTGATTGGGCGAAGCCGTAGGCTCCGGCTGTGAATACCGCCATCAGGTCGCCGCGATTGACCTTCGGCAGCATCCGATCCTTCGCGAGGAAGTCCGCCGATTCGCACACCCCCCCTACCACATCGACCAGGACGGTCCCGTCGGGAGCGTAATCGGGCGAACGCTTCGGCGGCTCGTTAGAATTCGTAGGCCAGACGAAATGCTCCGCGCCGTACATTGCCGGGCGGATCAGGTCGGTCATAGCGGCATCGGCGATGATGAACTTCCGGTCGAACCCGTCTTTGACATAAACAACCCGCGTCAGGAGGATACCGGAGTTGGCGGAAATCTGCCGGCCCGGTTCGAGGATAAGTTGCAGTTTCTTTCCATCAAGCAACGGTACGATTTTGGCTGCGTAATCAGCCGCCGGCAGCGCGGTGCTCGCCTTGTAATCGGCGGCGAAACCCCCGCCGACGTCCAGTGTGTTTATCTCGAACCCCTTGGCCTTGAGGCGGTCGATAAGTTGCATCGTCTTTCCGATGGCCTCGACGTAAGGGGCGGGCGAGTAAATCGGCGAACCGAGATGGAAATGTATCGCATCGAGACGGGCGTTGGCGTCGTGGCCATAGGTTTCGAAGAACCGCTCCGCACGCTCGATATCGACGCCGAACTTGTTTTCCTTCTTTCCGGTCGTTGTGTAGTGGTGAGTCTTGGGGTCCACGTCGGGATTGACCCGCAGTGCGGCGCGGACGGTTTTACCGGCCTCGGCGGCAAGGCGCGAGAGGTTCTCGAACTCGGCCTCCGATTCGACGTTGAAATAGGCAATATCCGCGGCGATAGCAGCCCGCAATTCAGTATCCGTCTTACCTACACCGGCATAGACGACCTTCGCCATATCCCCGCCCGCCTGCTGGACGCGGTGCAACTCCCCGCCGGAAACAATGTCAAAGCCGGAGTTCTCCCCGGCCAGCAGTTTGAGAATGTGGACGTTCGAGAGGCTCTTGACCGAGAAGCAGACCAGCGTATCGAGTTTGCTGAAGGCCTCGACGATTCGGTGGTAATGATGCCGAAGCGTTGTGGCTGAATATACATACGCCGGCGTACCGACCTCGTCGGCGATTCGCTCGACCGGAACGTCTTCGCAAAACAATTTCCCGTTTTTATAGTCGAAGTAATCCATCAATCTTCTCGCTTACCGTTTCGCGCCCGCCTGCCGGGCAACGAGTGGAGAAGATTACCTGCACAAACCGGATTTCACAACCCTGCATTTCGAATTGCCTCGGAAGCCCGCTCGGCAAGCAAGGCCTTCGTTCGCTGCATGGCATCGGCGACACTTACACCTTCAGCCACAAGCGGGCGGACATCGGCGAACATCTCACGCGGTGCGTCGGCGCTCGCCTGGCCTGGGATGCAGATACAGGGCACGGAAGCCTCGGCGGCTACTTTCGCCACACCGGTAGCGGTTTTGCCGGCAGCCGACTGGGAATCAAACTTGCCTTCGCCGGTGATAACCAAATCCGCTCCCGCGATGCGCCCTGCCAGGCCGACGGCGTCGGCGACTATCTCGATTCCGCTACGGAGTTTCGCTCCGGCAAAGGCAACCAGCCCCGCCCCAAGCCCCCCGGCAGCACCTGCGCCGGGGATGCTTTCGACATCAATACCCAACTGTTCACGAATGACCGCAGCAAGATTCGCAAGTCCCGCGTCGAGCGCCTCGACCATTTCCGGCGTAGCCCCTTTCTGTGGGCCATACACTGCCGACGCTCCGTCCGGGCCGGTCAGCGGATTGGTTACATCGCAGGCGACGAGAATTTCGCATTGCCCCACTCGCCCGTCGCAGCCGGTGATATCGATGCCTTTTATGTTGCCCATGTCGCCACCGACCAGGCCACAGGCGAACGCCCTTCCGCGATGGTCGATGAATACCACACCCATCGCCTGAGCGCATCCGGTTCCGCCGTCGTTAGTGGCCGACCCGCCGATACCGATAATCATCCGATTCGCCCCGGCATCAAGTGCAGCCAGGATGAGTTGGCCTACGCCGAAAGTCGTCGTCAGCAGCGGGTTACGTTTTTCAGGCTCAACAAGCCCAAGGCCGGCGGCTTGGGCCATTTCAATCACAGCAGTATGCTTGTCGCCGAGCAGGCCAAAGATTGCCCTGGTCGGTTTGCACAATGGGCCAAAGACTTCGACCGTTTGGAATTTTCCCGCCGTTGCCGCCACCATCGCCTCGACGGTCCCCTCTCCTCCGTCAGCCATGGGGCAAAGGTCAATCTCCGCCTGCGGCAAAGCGGTTCGCACGCCGTCCGCCATCGCACGAGCAACCTCAATGGCTGACAGCGATTCCTTGAATGAGTCAGGAGCAATTACGATCTTCATATTCATAACCTCTGCGTTGGACACAGTATAATACCGGGAATAAAGGGACAGAAGGGTTGTTGTCGGGCGAATCGCTCTGTGAGGGACAGTACGGATTTCGGTGGTTTTGTCATGGCGTAATACTAACCGGAATACCCGCCTTCGCCAATACTACGGCGTGGCGGGCCGTGAGACCGGAACTGATTTAGCGATTTGCTGATTAGTCAATTGTCGAAAGTACCAAGTCCTTGTGCGCCTCTGGGAAACCCATGCCTCGCTAAAGCGAGCACGCCAACGGATAGGTTGACTGGTTGATTGGTAAATCAGTTCATCAGTTTCAGATTCCGTTTTTTCTGTTTTCCCGTAGGGACACTTCGTGTTGCCTAATCCCAAGTCCCCAATCTCAAGTCCCTATCTGTTGGCGTGCTCGCTTT
>DAOVLS010000120.1 GCA_030631125.1 Planctomycetales bacterium | reverse complement strand
GCGAGGGTTGCGGCAATCTTCTGCCTGATAGGAATGCCCGACCCGGGCGCAAAACCCCTCCGCGACGTGGTCAGGCACATGAGGTTCAACGTGTACAACAACGTAATGACTCGCCTGTTCTGGCGCCTGCGGACACCGGGACACCGACGAAAACAAAAACGTAAATAAGTCAGCCGATAAAGCAGGCGCTTCAATCAACCGCCAATCGTCTGTACAATTCCGCTATGGGTATTGAGATAGAAGCCAAGTTTCGCATTTCCGACCCGGCGGCAATGCGCGAGAAACTGCTCTCGGCTGGGGCCGAAGCGACGGGAACGGTGCTGGAGGAGAACGCCTATTTCGACACACCGGAGGCAGAACTGCGCCGGAGCGACTGCGGCCTGCGAATCCGCACCGCCAAACCGTCTGACGGCGGAGTCAAACGGAGCGTCCTTACTTACAAGGGTCCGCGTCGTGAAGGCGAGTTGAAAATCAGGGCTGAAGAGGAAATCGTTATAGATTCACCCGATACCGCGCATGCGATACTGTCAGCGTTAGGTTATTGCCCGACGGTTTCATTTCAGAAGCGGCGGGAGAGTTTCCGCCTGGGCCAGGCCCGAATCGAACTGGACGAACTGCCGGAACTGGGATTCTTTCTGGAAATCGAAGCCGGCAACGAAAAAACAGTCCAGGCTACACGAAAAACCCTGGGTCTGGGAAATGCTCCTACAATCACGAAGACCTACGCCGAACTGGTCGCAGAACACCTCGCGGGAAAATCATCAAAAACCAATCAATTGGTGTTTGGTAATCCGTAATCCGTCCCACGCAGCGCAGTGCGTGGGCTTGACCAAACCCGCCGACTGCGTTCGGTGGGAAGCGTTCCGTGTTTATTTCGTCTTTTTCGCCAACGGCGAAGTGCAGGCTTGTACTATCTGCGAGTAGTTCTTCCACCATTGTTTTCCGGGGCGGTTTCGGCACGCGACGATTATCAGATCGTGGCCCGGGTCGATTCGATAAATAGCGCCCGACGCCGCGCCATGGCCGAAGGCCCCCTCGTTCAGGCCGAATTCGTGGTACGGCTTGAGACCGATTCCCCAACTCCCCTCCAGGCCGGGCACGAGCCTGTCCAGCGGCGCAGGCAGCATCTTCTCGAAGGTTTTCTCCGAAAAGAAGCGGTACTCGCCATAGGTTCCCTTATTGAGAAGCATCTGTCCGACCTTGGCCATATCCATACAGATGGATTGGGCGTCCCCAGCCGTTCCTTCGACTTTCGTATGGCGCGCGCCGAGCGGACCTAATAGACGTTCCTGGAAGAGATATGGAATTGCCCGCCCGCTTACGCGCTCCATCACCTTGCCCGCGACGGCATATCCGATGCCGTTGTACTGCTTTTTCTTGCCGACCTTCAGATACGGCAGATATTGACCGACGACGTTTTCAAGAGACGCATTCCGGTCCGCCCCCCACGTTCCATGACCCCAGAAGCCGTTGGTGTGGGTGAAAAGGTGACGGATCGTCAGGTCTGTTTCCACTTTGCAATCTAACTCCGGAAGATACTTCTTGACGGGATCATCCAGTCCGATCAGACCCTGGTCCACGAATTCCATCATCAGCGTTCCGGTCAGGAGTTTCGTGATGGACGCCATCCAGGTTGGTGTATCCACCGTCATCGGTTTGGGGTTGTCTTTCGTGTCGAAGACTTCGTGAAGAACGATCACGCCCTTGCGGGCGACCAGCAGGACTGTGGGGGTTTTTGTATCTTCGACCCATTTCCGGCAGACGGCGCGGATATTGTCGAGGTCCTTCTTACCGTATCCAACCGAGGCTGGATCGCCTTTGTGAAGAACAGTCGCCTTGGCCTCTTTGATCCTGATCGGTCTGTCCAGCGCGGGGTACTTTCCGGCAAGGTTTGCTTCCTTCTGCTTAAACGTTACCCACCACTGCCGGTCGCGATACCACGGATTGGACTTCCACTTCGGGCCGTCCCGCTTCGCCGGCAATTCGCTCAAACCGGCAAAAAAACCGGCGGCAGAGTCATCGTTCGCGATTTTTTTAAGTATGAAATGCCCGAAGAACTGATTCACTGTCTTCTGGTGCGCGCTCCAGACGTCGTCAGTGATGCCGAACTGTTCGAGCGGCTTGGCGGTCAGATCCATCCTGTCGGCCCACCAGCGCAAATCCCCGGGCGTGCAAAACAGGGTAATGTATCTTCGCATCGTGTACCCATCCGCCGTTTTGGCCGTTACCACGGCGCCGTATCGCCCCGGCTTGGCGGCCTTCGTTACGGGCTTCATTTCGGCATCGAAGTAAGTAACGGAAAGATCGAATCGGCCCATCTCATTTTCGACCATGCCGGGGCGCTTCCATTCGATGGCGGGAAACTTACCCGGCTTAAAGAAATAACGCTTCGGCTGCAACTGCTCATCGAGAAACGCCTTGCATCGTATCTGGTCAAGGGGTGGCGCATCGAATTTTCCTGCCGCCTTGCCGTCAACAATGATCGAGATCGTCCCTTCAAGCCTCCCCTGCCTGCTGCGCGGGCAGGAAATAATGGTGGAGGACAAGTCACCTTTCGCTCCGAAGACGGCGCTGCCGAGTTGGCCCCGCTCACTGCGGATGGACACCTTTTTACCGGCCCACGTCCGGCGCGCCACCAGCCTGATCGAGACAGCACCCAGATTGCCGGGCAAGGGCAAGACTTTGTGATAGACGTCTTTGCAGTCGTGCGTCCGGAAATACGCCGCCGAATCGGTGTATTCGAACGTCACGTACAAGGTTTCATCTTTGGCGGCCGATCCGACGACTTTCAGACGCAGAGGTTCGCCTGGCTTGACCCAGGCGGCGGGCACCGTCATTTTCATGTAACCGGAGTGAAATTTGGTCCTGTTTATGTCAATGGCCAGAAAGGTGAGAGTACCCCCGCCTTGGCCTTCGACAGTCCATTGCCTGTTCTTCGGGCTATGGAAGGCGAACCTGCGTGTACCGTTGACGAAAAGATCGAACCGGGGCGGCTTTTCAGGCCTGTGGCCCATCCCGGCTGTCCAGAGGAATGTAATGGATTTTCCCTTCCAGGTTTTGGGAACGGGTGCGGTGCTCCAGGTTATTTCGCTCTTGCCGTCTGTGGTCCTGACGATACGGGCGTTGGTCGAGGCAGCCCGGTGGCAGTCAAACGGGTATTTCTTTCCGCTGTGCGCCTCGGCGAAACCTTCAAGCCAATGCTCGCTGCCCTTCGACTGCTCGAAAAGCATCCGGGCCACAGCCTCCACGTCGGCTTGCGCCCGTTGCCCCGGAACGCCCAGGATCAATGAAATGACTACTACTGGAAGTGTGATTTTTCCCATCACATTGCTCCTTTACGAAATTAGATATGACCCCGCGTGAAATATACAAGTCGGGTTCTGCCGAGACAACAAGTTTCGCCGCAGCCGCAATATCACACGGACTACCGACTACCGACTACTATATCTCAATAACCGTTCCTGCGCCGATTTCGATGAAGTCGTCGCCGTATTGTTCCCTGAATACCTGAATGGCCTTGGCTCCGGTGCAGTGACATGCGCCGGTTCGCCTGACGCCGAGGTCGCGGAAGGCCTCTATCGTAGCGAGCGTCTCGTCGGTGCTCTGGCTGCCGAGGTGGAACCCGCCGAAGACCAGGTCTATCGACCCGTCCATGTTGTCATGAATGTTCTGGAGTATCGGGACCGGGTCCGGGTGCGCACAGCCGGTTACGACGACAAGCCCCGCCCCGGTCTTGATTACCAGCGCCTGCTCTCGCGTGGGATAGCAGCCGGTTACGAAAATATCGGGCGCGACTTCGGTGAAACCCTCGGCCAGGACAACCTCGGCTCCGCAGCCGCGGACCTGCTCGATAAACTCCTCGCGGAAATCGGAATGCAGCACGACCCGAATCGACGGGTTCCGCTCCAGCAACCCCATCATTCCGCCGGTGTGGTCTTCATCCCTGTGGGACAGCACGACCGTTTTAATCTGTTCAGGCTGAACGGACGCCTGCGAGAGGTTATGTAACAGCACCTCGGCGGTCTCGCCCGTATCGAACAGAATGTCTTCGCCGATCATGCAGGCAAAGCCCCACTCGGACTTAAAACCCTCGACAGCGACATTGTTGTCGGTGATTACTTGTAGTTTCATAGTGATTGTCCTTTCGTTGGCGTTATTCCGCCTTAGTAACCGCATCTGCGACGAGGTCGCCAACCTCGGTGGTGGTGAATCCCATCTTACCGGCTGATTGTGATTTCATCTTCGATGTAACGGACCTTATGGCTGTTTCGACGCGCCGGCCCGCGTCGGAGAGTTTTTCATCGCCGGTGTTTTGCCCCGTCTCGCTCAGCAGCATCGCCATCGCTGCAATGGCTGCGATGGGGTTGATGACGTTCTTTCCCGTGTACTTCGGGGCGCTGCCGCCGATAGGCTCGAACATGCTGACGCCGGCAGGGTTGATGTTGCCACCGGCCGCTACGCCCATGCCGCCCTGGATCATCGCGCCGAGGTCCGTGATTATGTCCCCGAAGATGTTGTCCGTAACGATTACGTCGTAAAATTCAGGGTTCTTGACGAACCACATACAGCAGGCATCGACGTGATTGTAATCGGTCTCGATGTCCGGATATTCCTTGGCTACAGACTCGAAGGCGTCGAACCATGTCTGGCCTACAAACGTCAGGACGTTTGTCTTGTGGACCAGCGTGAGGCGTTTTTTGGCATTTCGTTTTTTGCAGGTTTCGAAGGCGTAACGAATGGCCCGCTCGGAACCGAACCGCGTCGTGCAGTTGACCTGCGTTGAAACTTCCTGCGGCGTGCCTTTATACTGGATGCCACCCATTCCAGTGTAGATACCTTCGGTGTTCTCACGGACAACGACGAAATTGATGTCGTCGGATCCTTTACCAACCAGCGGGCACGGCACGCCGGGATAGAGCATCACCGGGCGGAGGTTGATGTACTGGTCCAGCGCGAACCGAAGCCGCAGCAGCAGACCTTTTTCCAGAATACCGGGCGCTACGTCCGGATGCCCGACCGCGCCGAGGTAAATCGCGTCGAAGGTTTTGAGTTCTTCGATTTCTTCTTCGGCGACGATGGACATGGAAGCCTCAGCCGGGTCGCCGCCGTTGGCGAGATACCGGTCGCCGCTGACGTTGAAATCTTTTGTTTTATCCTCGAAGCCAACCTTCCCAGCCGCCGCTTTGAGAACCTTCAGACCTTCAGCCACTACTTCCGGCCCGGTCCCGTCGCCGCCTATGACTGCAATCTTCATCGCTTGTGTCCTTTTTACCTGGATTTGCCTCATTAATGAACCGCCGAGTGTATCGGCGCACTTACAAAACGGCAAGACATAACACGATAGCGTGGGTTGGATGGTTTTTTGTGGTTTTTCTGTTGACATCCCTCTACATCGTGATACGATATAGCGTATCGTTAAGTAGTCCTTGAGGATTGTTACTGCGCGGACATGTGTTTTATAATTGCGGCAGGCTCCGGTGGAAATGAGCGTTATGGCGGCGATCCGGGACGGCGAGGCGTACGGCTATCAGATACTCCGGCGCCTGACGGCGACTAAAGAATTGGCGACAACTGAAAGCGCAGTCTATCCGATCCTTGCAAGGCTGGCGCGGGACGGGCTTGTGAAGGTTCGCGCCGCGCCGTCGCCGACCGGTCCGCCGAGACGGTACTACCGCCTCACTGCCCAGGGAAAGGCGCGGCTCAAGGAAATGTCCCGCTACTGGAAGGGAATCATCGTTGCCGTAAATAATCTTTTGCAGGGGAAGACAAGATGATGGACGAAACCAACGAATTGAACCCTGACGTTCGCGGGCGGATCGACGCGCATCTTGACGCCATCGACGCCGCGCTGAGCGCCGCCGGAATGTCTCGCAGCGAAAGACGGAGCATTACCGACGACGTCGAGGCGCAGGTACTTGAGATGCTCTCTTCGCGCGCCGGGCCGTCACCGACACTCGCCGACGCCGAGGCCGTCCTGGCCGAACTGGACTCGCCCGAAGCGTATGCACGCGAGGATGTTGTATCGCCGCCGCCCGCGCCGCCGGTGCCGATGCCCATACCCGCCCGCCCGCATTTTTCCCGCCTGGCGATCCTTGGTGCAATATGGGCCGGACTGTTCCTTGCCAGTCTGGTTCCCATCGCGTTGTTTTGGTCATTCAGGTCGAGCCAAGAAGTGTCGAGTAGGCCCATGAGAGGCCCTGTACGCGCACAGGCAAGGCGGTCTGTGGAGATCACGACAAGGCGAGTGGAATCAGCATCCACTCAACCGGGCGCTGTATCTCCCGACGAAACAACACCCATGTGGTCGCCAACGACCACTGAATACACAGATGAACCGGAAATACAGGTAACTTGTCCGCCAGCAGCCGAGGATCAGACGTCCGAAGCGGAATTGAGTAGTCCACGTACCCAAGGCCACACATCCATCTTCGGTTGTTTTCTGTTTCTACCGGCGATTCTGATCCTGGGCGCTCCGGTAGGGACGACGATTCTGGGGCTGGTTGCGATCTCGCAGATTCGCCGCTCTGCCGGGCGGCTGTACGGGCTGGGCCTGGCGCTGTTCGACGCGATTATCTTCCCGTTGTTGCTGCTGGACGTGGCCATTTTCGGTTTGTGGTATGGCCTGCTCGATAGTCGGGTGTTTAGTCTGGCTTTGTGGGTCATAATTGCTGTGGCTGGCTTGACTTGCATGATCGTGGATTACCTTCTGGTGCGATGGGCGTGGCGTTCGGTCAACAAGCCGCATCCGGCATCAGCGTAAAAAACCGACGGCCCCAGGGGCCGTCGGCTTTGCTGACCGCTATAATTAATCGTTAACCGCCCTAATCCAGAAATTCTCCCAGAATTTCAGTTGTCATAACTCAAGGTCTGTCCTATAATAGTAAATGACTGACCGGTCAGTCAGTCGCTTGTTGTG
>DAOVLS010000389.1 GCA_030631125.1 Planctomycetales bacterium | reverse complement strand
TGCCGATGATGTCCGCGGGCATCAGGTCGGGCGTGAACTGGATCCGCCCGAAAGTCAGGTCGAGCGCCTCGGCCAGCGTGCGGACCAGCAGCGTCTTGCCCAGCCCCGGCACGCCTTCGAGCAGCGCGTGCCCGCCGCTGAGCAGGCAGACCATGACCTGCTCGACCACCTCGTCCAGGCCGACGCTCACCCGCCCCACCTGCTGGACGATACGCGCGTAGTCGGCCTGGAACGCCCCGGCAATCTCGTCGAAGTTTGCGCCTTCCTGCTCGATAGGATTCTGCGTCGCAAGGACGAGGAACGGTTCAGGCAGTTTAAAGAGCGTCCCGCCGCTGGTAACGGAGTGCTCCTGCATGGCTTCAAGCATTGCCGACTGCGTCTTGGGCGTGGCGCGGTTGATTTCGTCTGCCAGGATTATCTGCCCGAAGATAGGTCCGTGCTGGAACTCGAACATTCGCCTGCCGGTGGTCTGGTCTTCCATGACGATGTTGGTGCCGATGATGTCCGCGGGCATCAGGTCGGGCGTGAACTGTATCCGCCCGAACTTCAGCGACAGGGCCGAACTCAACGTTCGCACCAGCAGCGTCTTTCCAAGCCCCGGTACGCCCTCCAGCAGGACGTGCCCGCCGCAGAATAAACTCACCAGCACGCCCTCGACGATGTCGGTATGCCCGACGATGACCTTGCCTATCTCGTTCCGCAACGATTCAAACATCTGCCGGAATTCGCTGCACTTGGTTTCCACATCCACAGGTTGATCCACCATTTCATTTACCTTTCTATTGGTTCGGATTATTACGGTCTTTCCGCCTGGCTTGCCGTTTCGCGTCTAACAATTGTTGAAGATGAGTCGCTTGCGGCTTCGTTTTTTTCGGTTTTTCGGGCGTATCTTCCGTTTCGGTCGGTTTTGGTTTGAGTGGAGCGGTCTTAGCCATCGGCAACTTGCCTTCGACGCCTTTTTCGCCGGCCTGATATTTCCGCGAGGCAAAAGCGTCTTTTTTTCGACCGGTCAGTTGTTCCTTTAATTTCTGTCGCCGGAGTTTCAGTCGGTCCAGGGTTTTACCGGCCTCTTTGCTTCGCCGCCAGGACGGCATCGCCGCCCACGCCCGCCGGGCCAGTGCACGGACGTCGATAGCGATCCGCCGGACCGCGACGTCCAGAAGGAACAGCGCCAGCCAGATGAATATCAGCGGCTTGGTCAGCGGCGTGGCGGATTGCGGGAACTTTACGCCGGCACGGTCGAAGAGTTTGGCCTCTTTGGCGTCGCCGCCGATCATTCGCCCACCGGTCATTCTGGCGACTTCGGCCAGCAGGGCAAGGTTGTCCGACAGGTCGCGGTACTCCGGCGCGTATGGGACGGTTACGGCGCTTTGGACCAGGCCCGGCTTGCCTTTCGCGCCGGCTTTGGCGTATCGGACGGAAATAAGGTGGCTGCCCGCGCCGGCAGAGCGAAACCCTGCCCGGTACCGCCCCGGACCGACCTGCGAGATCGCCAGGGGCTTGACCGACATATCCGGCGCGATGACCTGTCCGGTAATGTCGGAAAAGCGGACGAATTTACCTTCGGCATCGACCGATTCGATGGTGATCGCAACGTCCCGCCCATGCACGTCGGCGAAGATTTCGCAATCCGCCGGCTGGGAAGATTTGCTCGCCCAGCGGACGGTCTGTTCCCAGAACCGCTCGAACCCGCCCCATTTCATCCAGCGCGACGCCCATCTGCTGTCGGCGGATGATGTGAAAGCGGCGCACCGTCCCAGCCCTGCCTGACCGGTGGCCAGGAGCGGGTCGCCTCCGGGGCCGGTGAGGACCAATTGCGTCAGTCCGCCCTTAGGACCTGTAAGGACGTACCCGTCCAGGCTCGGAAGCGAAGCTCCGACACCTTTGAGTATCTCGCTGATCGAGAAGGTGATTTTCGGGGCGAAGGTCTCCTCGACAATCAGCGCCCGGCGGACGACCTGCGCCTCCTTGATGAAAATCTGCGGCAGGGTGTTGGGGTTTTTGACGTTGTAGAATCGTCCGCCGGTAACTTTTGCGATCCGCTGGAGGCTTTGGACGTCGGCGGGCGAGTGCGGAAAGACGGCCACGCCCGTGCAGGTAATCCCCGCCTTCCTCATGTTGTTGAGCAACTGCCGGCTTGGTGGGGCCGGGTCGCCGTCGCTGATGATAATGATGTGCTTCTGACCGGCCTTGCAGTTCTTGAGTTTATTATAGGCAGCCTGCATCGGCGCGGCGAAGTCGGGCATATCGCCCATCTGCATTTTTTTGATTGCGGCGGTTACCGCCTTTTTATCCCCTGCCTGTGCGAGTGGAAAGACCCAGTTTGCATCGCCGGCATCCCATCTGAAGTCAACGACGCCGACCAGGTCGCGCCGGCTTAGAGCGTTGACCGCAACGATGGCGACCTTCTTGCCCCAGAAGTTGCCTTTCGGCATCTCGCAGGCGTGCATAATCAGCACCAGCGCGCCCTTTGGCATCTGCTTTTTCTGAGGCGGGTCAAGGTCAAGCGGGAGGATTTTCGCCACGGGCGAACCGATCCACCCGCCTGCGCCGAACGATCCGGGACCGCCCGTCATCACCAACCCGCCGCCGAGTTCCGTTACGTATCGGCAGAGCATCTCCTGCTGCTGGTAGGTCAGCAGGCTGTTATCGGTATCGACCAGAACGATCGCATCGATTTCCATCAATCTGGCCAATCTGTCGGGGAAGTTGGCGGCGTGGGTATATTTCGTTTCGATGCCGGCGTTTCGCAGCGCCTCTGTCAGTGCGGTCCCCGCCTTTCCGTCGCCGTCGATGACCAGCACGTATCCTTTTCCCGCGACGAACGTCATCGCGCTTGCGCGATTGTTCTGGACGATGCCGTCCTGGTCGGGGCTATCCGGGATGAACTCTGCCTCGAATTCGTGTACGCCACGAATACCCACCGGCATAGAGACGGTCTTGACGTTTGTTCCGGGCTTCAGTGTAACCGGAACAGTCAGGTCCGGCGAGTCAGGGTCCAGGTCCACAGGCCGGCCGTTGACGGTGAGTTTCAGCCGGCCTCGCGC
>DAOVLS010000087.1 GCA_030631125.1 Planctomycetales bacterium | reverse complement strand
TCGAGACCGACGGAAAACGCCAAGGCCCGTTCGTCCTGCACGAACGCACCAAAGGCAAGTTCGACCAGAGCCTCAAAGACCTCATCTACGTCAAACAAGTCGTCATCTCACGAAGAGCGATGGAAGAGGTCCGCAAAGCAAAAAAACAGAAGAATATCGAACAGCGAACGCCGAATAATGAATAGTTGCCGGCTCGCCGTTTAGCCGTCGCCGGTACGGCGACGAATAGCGCCTTATCCCCTCAACAGTGTCATTACCTCGCTGCGTGTCGATGGGTTTGTCTTGCAGATTCCTCGCAGCGCCGAGGTTATCATCACCGAGCCGGGCTTTTTGACGCCTCGGATTATCATGCAGGTATGCTGGGCCTCGATGACCACAGCCACGCCCTTGGGCTTGAGTTTTTCCATGATAATGTCGGCTATCTGGCTGGTCAGGCGCTCCTGAACCTGAGGCCGATGCGCGAAAGCATCGACGACGCGGGCGAGTTTGCTTATCCCGATGACTCTTCCTTTCGGTAGATAGGCTACGTGGGCCTTACCCATAAACGGCAGGAGGTGATGCTCGCACATGCTGTGGAAGGGGATGTCGCGGAGGACGACCATCTCGTCGTAGTCTTCCCTGAAGAACGCCTTAAAATGCCTGGCAGGGTCGTCGTGCAGGCCTGCGAACAGTTCCTGGTATGCCCGTGCGACGCGCTGCGGCGTGTCTTCCAGGCCCGGGCGGGAAGCGTCCTCGCCGATGGCTGAAATAATCTCACGCACCGCCGCGACTATCCGTTCAACAGCAACGCCGTCATCAGAAGGTTTATCTTTCATCGCTGACTCCCGAATTACAAATTATAGTAGTCTGTCCGATCTAAATTGTCGAGTGGGTGCCATGCCTTCACGCGTAGCGAAGCGGAGCGGGTAGGCATGTTTGCGCCACATCTTGCAGACATGCTTACGTTATCCGCTGCGCTGCGAACGAAAGCATGGCACCCATCATTTTAGATGTTCCAGAGTACCAGCCTGCGTCAACCCCCCTGCTTCAGCGCCCAAGTTGCTGCCTCCGCTACTATGGGCGATTCGTGCCGGGCGAGATTTTCAAGGGCATCCCGGCTGGTCGGGTCGGGCGCATTGCCGAGGGCGATTGCGGCGTTACGCAGGAACATCTCATATTTCGCCCGTCGGGCCGACGAGCCGCGAGTCGCGCGGTCCCAATCGGACCATTCCCACCGGATTATCTCGGCCGGCGTCGCCAATGCCAGGTCCGTGGCTCGACTGAGCTCGCCGAAGTCCGGCCCGCGAAGTTCGGCATCGCCGGGCGGAACGCCGCGATTATACGGGCAGACCTCCTGGCAAATATCGCAGCCGAAGACCCATTGCCCGCACGGGCCACGCAGCGATTCAGGAATGGCCTCTCG
Source organism: Planctomycetales bacterium (assembly GCA_030631125.1). Next base: position 6,708 of record DAOVLS010000087.1, on the reverse strand, counting down.
ATGCTCGATGGTCAGGTAACTGACGCACCGGCGGGAATCGACCAGGCCGTCGTCCTGAATCGCGCCGGTCGGGCAGGCATCGACGCACGCCCGGCAGGAGCCGCAACGGTTTTTCACCGGTCCGTCGGCCTCCAGAGGCAGATTGACGACGATTTCCGCCAGAAGCAGGTAACTTCCATATTGTGCGTCTATGAGACACCCGTTGCGCCCGATCCATCCGAGTCCGGCGGCGGCTGCAAGGTCGCGTTCGAGTATCGGCGCGGTATCGACGCAGATGCGGGCATGGAGGTTTTCGCCGACGGTATCGGACAATCCGGCGACGATTTTCCGGCATCGTTTGCGAAGCAGTCGGTGATAGTCCCGCCCGCGGGCATAGCGGGCGATATGCCCAGTATCGGCGTCGTCGGCAGGGGCATAAGAGGCTGCCAGGCAGATAACGCAGATCCCGTCGTCGGGTTCGTCCAATAATTCCCGCACGTCGCACCGGCGATCCGGTTCCTTCGCCAGCCAGGACATCTGCCCGTGATAACCCATCGCCAGAAACCGCCGGAAGCGTTCATCGCCGACAGGAGCATCGGCGGGAGCAACGCCCACACGGACAAAACCCAACTCGCCCGCAAGACGGACAATCAGCGACTTGATTTCAGAAGGATCGACCATAAAATCGGGGGACACCATACTATTTTTTTCTTTTCTGGGTCGTTCTTGTTTTCCGAACGACCCAGAAAAGAAAAAAATAGTATGGTGTCCCAATCCTGTTCGGCACTCAGATTGCTACGAAATTTATCTTTTGTAACTACTTGTTTTATAATGGGTAACGAACGCTGATTTTCGAGCGCCAAATCAGTGGCGTTCTGTCAGCATCAGCACCATAGGCCTTTTGTTGCCGATATTCCGTGTTGAGAACATTTTGCCAAATGCTTTTCTAAACATCGGTTAGCGTAACGAAGTTGCCACGCCATACCGTTGTGCCTTAGCAAACTGAGTGCCGAACAGGATTGATGGTGTCCCCCAATTTTATTTCTTTATCAGGCGTGCTTCGCCCAGGGTAACGTGGTCGCCGACGTCGATGCCATCTTTTCCGAACTCGACCACTATGGTCAGTTTCTTTACACCGGTAACGTCGCAGCGTATCGGCAAAGCCTCTTTCCCGCCGGAGAGATTCACGGGTTTGACAAGTTCTTTCCCGTCGCCGAGTATTTTCAGCGTCGCGGCGCCCCGTTTCCCACCGGCGTTGTCGATACCCGCCGCCGCGGCGAAGAGGGCGAATTCCCCGCCGAGGTCGTAGGTAAGTTCGCACCGGCTGTGCATACCCAGCCCCTTGGCGTAGGTTTTTTTCCCGATACGCAACGGCCCGCCGGTGGAACTTCGGTCCCGCCGCCAGGGGAAAATCACGTCGCCGAACAGACCGGCCTGGACGACCTTTGCGGGCTTCAGGTCGGACAGGTACACGAATCGGTCCGAACGGAAGCGGATTTCGGCCACTGCCGAGAAATTAACCGCACCGGCAGTCAGACCGGCAGCCGTCATGGTCAGTTTCGACCGGGCAAATTCAAGCGATGTGAAATCGACAACCGAACCGTCCCTGCCGATAATGCGACCGGCGGGAGAGACCGGTTTTTGCGACACGTGGGCAAGTTTGATCACGCGGACAAATTCCATCCCGATGGTGCGGTCCGCTTCCTCGAACCGAAACGTAACTTTCTCCGGTTCAATGGCCTTGAGGACGCCGGGAACGGGGATCCAGTTGCCCTTTGCGTCTTCGGCGACCAGGCAATCCTGCTTGCCGCTTCGCAGGGATATTTCCTCGCAGCGTTTTTTCAGCCCCGCCGCCCGCCGGGATCGCCTGGGAAGATAGATCGTCGCGACCGAGGACATCTCAAAGGCGACTTCGCCCAGAAGTTCGCTTTTGGCGGTAATTCTGTTACCGCTCATGCCGATGCTGTCTGCGCCCACCATCCCCCCGCCGACAAGAGTAATGACCTTCCGGCCGGGACGGTTCATAAGTTCGTCCTGCTGCCGGACAAACCGCAAACGCCAAAGGTCGCGTACGGGAACCTTCCTGGCGCCGCCGACCGTCATAAAGATCGCCTCCGACTTGCTGATGCTCACGGGTCTGGCGGTAAAAGTCTCACCATCGACCAGAACAACCTCGGCCTGACCCGCAGGAGAAGCGTCCCCAGCCGCTGCGGGAGCGGCAGCAGGGGCGGCAGGCAGGCTTTGCCCCGACGCTGCGGATGCGAACAGACACAGGATAAGGAAAGATACTAGAGGTCGCATATTCATAGTCTATTCGGGTCCGGTTCGTTCCGATGCCATTTTCTTGTAGTACTCCCGGATCATTCCCCGGTAGCGTTCGGGCATTGTCTCCCTGAAGGTTTCCATGAGTTTTTTTCGTTCTCTCGGCGGGAGGCGTCCCCAATCGTCGGTGCGGTCGGAGGTGTGAATCTCACGAAGGCCCTGGGGCGCGAGCGTCGGACCACCCACCAGCCGGCTGACCGTCGCTCCCTGCTGCGGGATGCCTATGCCGCCGGCCGGACCGGGCTTCTTGCCCTGACCCTGACCCTGGCCCTGACCCTTACCTTTACCTTTACCCTTGCCCTTACCCTTGCCTTTACCTTTGCCCTTGCCCTTACCTTGGCCCTGGCTGGCGTTTTCCTCGGCGGTGGCGATAAGGTCGGTGAGCATTGCGACGATTTCTTTCTGTCTTTGCTGCGTGGTACGCCCGCTGTCGATTGTCGAAAGGCGTTTCTCGACCTCTGCCATTTTACCGGAGATGGTCTTGAGCGGGTCTTTGTAATCGGCGGCGATTTTTTCGGCGCGGGCGGCCAAATCACGGGCGGTATCAGGGTCCAGCAGACCGAAACTGTCCACCCATAATTTGTATAACGTCATCGCATAATAGTACCGGTTAAGTTTCTCGTATGTTCTCCCTGCCCGAAGGAGCGAAAGGGCGGAAAAACTGAACCTGTCAGGCATGGCCTTGACAAGGTCGGTGTAGGCATCGACGGCGTCTTCGCTGCGCCCCCTGCCGGCCAGGGCTTCAGCGAGGCAGAACCGCTTGGCTGCGGCGAAGTAACTGGTGTCGCGTTCGCTGATAAACGGTTTGATCGCGGCGATAGCGCCCTTGTGGTCGCCCTTGGCGAGCAGGCTGCGGGCTTTACCGAACCGCTTGTCCACCATTGCGAAGGCCCGGCTGATACGCCTGGCGTTGTCTTCGGTGGTGTTGGTCGGCTTGTCGGAGAGAACCTTCACTGCTGCTTCTATCTTGTCGGGCTCGAACAGCAGCCCGCCTCGAATCTCGGCGGCTACGTGCTCGCGCTCCATCGTCAGACGCCGGACGCGGGCCTCTTTGATGAATTTCTCCAATTGTTCGGGCGTCATCGTCAGGTCCAGCAATTCCGGGCCTGAAGAATCCGCGGGCTTATCGTCAGGGAGAGCCTGCGCGCCGGCAGAACCGGCGACAATGACCGCTGCCAACGTCGCGATAATCATTTTCCTGAAAATCATGATTTTTCACCTCTGATGTCGGGTTTTACCGAGTCTTCTTCAGTTTGCTGTTGAGTTCCTGCGTCGTCTTGACGAGGCGCGATTCCCGCTTGGCGACGATCTTGTGCTGGAGTTTCAATTCCGCCTTGGAAGCCTCGCCGGTTCGGCCGCTGGCATCAAGCACAAGCGTCCGCCTGTTAATCTGCTTCTGGAGACTTCGCAGCATCTTCAGTTCCGCCACAGGCGGCACGAGTGGAGGCTTCTTCCCGCCGCCGCCTCCTCCGCCGCCGCCGCCTTTCTTCTTTTTACGACGGCGCTGCTCTTTCTGGAGGGCATCGACCAGTTCTTTCAGGTTCTCTTCGATCCCCTTCTGCACCGACTGCGTCAGCGGGCCTGCTTTCTTCTTTGCCAGCAGGTTCTGGACGTTAGCGAGGTCTTCGTGAACCTCCTCCAGCACCATGGGGAACACTGCGGTGGTTCCTTCGGCGCGGATTCTCGCGAGTGCGCCGTTGACTTTTTCAGCCAGTTCGCCCTCGCCGTCGGACAGTTCAGCCAGTTTCAGCACCTGCGACCTTTCGTACTTATCGTCTTTGCGTTCTTTGTAAGTCTTGTCTGTCAATTTCGTAATCTTTTTCTGCCGCTCAAGCGCATCTCGGAGTATCTGCTCGATCTTGGCCAGTGTTTCTTCCTGTGCCGCCTCCTTGGCCTGTGCGATAGCGCGTTCGAGTTCCTCTGCGGCTTTTTTGAGTTGTTCGACTGCCTGACCCTGCTTGGAACTGGCGGCCGATGCGTCGCCCTTACCGAGGCTTCCGGATGCCTGCTTCATCGATTTGGCCGCTGCCGATGCCGACTTCTGTCCGGGCGTAGGCTGACCCTCCTTGGAAGATTTCTTCATGTTCTCGGCCGTTTTGGCAGCCTGCTTGCCGGTAGCGTCCTGGGCCTTCTTCTGCCTTGCCAGGTCGGCTTTTTTAGCGGCATCTTCGAATTTTTTTGCTAACCTCTCAAGACGTGCTGCTTCTTTGCGCATCTGCTCCAGCGCCTTTTTCTGCGAACCGGCGGCAGATTTTTTATCCTGCTCGCCGAGACTGCTGCTGGCCTTGCTCATGTTCCCGGAGGCCTTGTCAAGGTTGCTCTTAGCGCCGGAGTCGCTTTTAGACCCCATACCGGCCTTGTTTTCAGCGGCCTTTACCGCCTTTGACAATTCGGACGTTTCACCGGCCAGTTTTTTCTGCTCCTTCGCCAGACCCGAAGCCTTGCTCGAAGCGGACATCTTCTCGATTGCCCGGGTAAGTTTCTTTTCAGCGGCTTTGAGGTCGGCGACTGCCTGTTCCTGGTGCGGGTCGGCGGCGCGGGCGTTGGTGGCGGCGAGTTTTTCGGCGGCCTTGTTCATTTGACCGGCGGCGTTTTTGGCGTCCTTGGCTGCGGATTCAGCGGCCTTGGCCGGTGCGCCGGCGCCCTTACCGAGATTGCTCAACTTCTGGGCTACTTTCCCGGCACGCGCCTTCAGGTCCTTCTGCTTTTCCGAAGCCACGAGCAGTTTACCCGGCGTGGCCTTTGCACTGGCCTGGGCGAGCGCTTCCTGATCCTTGATCAGTTTGCGAATCGCACGCCTGGTCTCTGCAAGTTGCTCGATTGTCTTCTTGGCGGAGGGAAGCCCTTTGGTCTCCTGAAGCATCTTTTGTTCACGCTTGATCAGGCCTTCCAGTTTTCTACCGAGTTCTCGAAACTGCCTGGCGAGTTCTTTGCCCTTGGCGGCCAGGTTGGCGTCGCGCCGGTGCTGTTCTTCACGTTTTGCCAGTTCGTTGATGCGATTTAGGAATTCGTTCCACTTGCGAATCTGTTCGTTCATCGCCTCGGCGCTGAGCTGGCTGCTCTGGAGTGTTTTGAGCACTTTTTTGAGTTCTTCGACGACATCGGCCTGGGCGGTACCGGCCAGACCGGTCAACCCCTTGCTGAGGTACGAGACGACCTTGTCCATATCGTCGTCGATGAAGGCCCGCTGTGCCTGATCGACAGCCTGTTTGATGGCGCGGGCAGCCTCCGGCTCGGTCTTGGCCAGATCGCCGGCTACTATCAGCATCATCTGGGTCAGTTTCTTGAACTGATTCTTGAGAGACCGCTCACGGTAGATCAGCTCCGTGTTAATATCTTTTTTGTCCGGCTTGGCAATCTCCGGTTCCGCCAGGGCGATATCCCGCCCTCCTCCCGTCGCAAGGAATAAAGACATTCCCAGCAATACTGCCGTGAATCCGGCAATTCGCTTCGTCGTTATTTTGTTTCTCATTTGTCCTTCTCCGGTTTAGTCGTCGATTCGAATATTGTTCCGGTTTCGGTTTTCGCTTTTTGGCGGATTTCTTCGAGTATTTTCGTGCCTACCTCGATTATCACCTTCAGGTGGTTTTCCAGTTCCTGCCGCCTTATCCCCTGATTCATCTCATCGAGTATTTTTTCCAGTTTTTCGTAAAACTCATCAAGCGTCTCTGCGGCATGCGTGGTGATTTGGCCCACAGCCGCTGCACCTGCTTCTTTAGACGCACGAGTCAGCGATGCGCCGAGATCAATCATAGGTTTTTTTGAAATTTCCCGGAGCGGCTGGATGATCCCGACGGACAGGCGCTGCTTGTCAATCGGCGATCCGACGCGATTGTAATTCATTTCGTCGAGGACGCCGCTGAGCCGCTGCGCTACCGTCGCACACTGCGCCGCTATCCGCCTCTGCGCCATTGCGCTTACAGCCAACTCGCGTCGAACCTCCGCATCCAGACCCACGGAACTGAGCCTGTCTCCGGCGGCGCGAACCTTATCCCGCACCTGCCCCTGAAGCACGACGCAACCGAGGAATTCCTGGCGAATCTCCTTCTGGAGACGGACCAGTTCGGCCATCAATTCTTCTTCGGAGACGATCTTGAACGCCTGGACGAGGCTTTGGCTGGTATTCGGGCCTCCGAATGATTCCGGCAGCGTGTCGCGCACGACAGTATAGACCCGGACCAACGAGCCTACCTTCAGTTTCATCAGTTCGATGTCCAGATCATATGTGATGCGGGCTTCGGTGGTTACGGGCACGCCGGGGACCGGTATTTTCTTCGGTGCAGGCGCAGTTGTCGTCTTCGAAGGCACCACGTGCGCCACGCACACCTCGAATCCCGCTACGCCATAATCGTCGCGTCCGTGGATAATCAGCGGTATCAGCGCCCGGGCGGTAACGTCCGATCTGAC
>DAOVLS010000222.1 GCA_030631125.1 Planctomycetales bacterium | reverse complement strand
GACAAACCGACCTGCTTCTCGCCGCCGGGAAAACCGGCAAATCCGTCAATATCAAGAAAGGCCAGTTCATGTCCCCCGGTAATATGCGTTTCGCCGTCGAAAAGGTCCGCTCCGCCGGAAACGACAACGTCATTCTGACCGAGCGGGGCACGACCTTCGGATACGACCTGCTCGTCAACGATATGCGTGCGATTCCCATCATGCGGGAGTTTGCCCCCGTGGTCTTCGACGCGACACATTCTATCCAGCAGCCCGGCAGCGGGAGCATCACCGGCGGGCAAAGACAGTTCGTGCCGACACTTTCTGCCGCCGCCGTCGCAGCCGGAGCCGACGCATTATTTATCGAGACCCATCCCGATCCGGATAATGCCCAATCCGACGCCGCAAGCCAATGGCCTCTGGATGAAATGGAACCGTTACTGCGGCGATGCCTTGCTATCTTTCAGGCGGCACAGAATAATGGCGAGTGAAGGTAGCAGCCGGTCCATGAAAAACGATGTGAATTCGCCGACAAACGACAAACGCCCGCTGGCGTGGCTGCGGGTCCTTCTCGTTGTCGCTACGGCCGCTGCGGTCGCCATAACGATATTTCTCAGTGAGCGGACTTTCCGCGAGACAAAAAAGATTGCCACAGAACAATTTAACCAGCAGCAGTTGATACTCGCCCAATCGGCTGCGAGGGGAATCGAATCGTACTTCAAGGAATTGAGCGTCGGATTGCAGTCGTTGGCAAAAATGCCCCAATTCCGGCAAACGGATCCCGAATGTATGCAGTGCATGGAGCATACGTATTGGGGCTTTCCCACGAGGACCTCTCTGCGACTGCTGGACAAAGACGGCGCGCTGCGCTTCATTTATCCCAGCCATGACTGGCGGAAGGAATTAATCGGCAGGAATTACAGCAAGGATGCCTTCTTTCGGGAAGCCGCACAAAACGGGCGTACCGGCGTTCACGTGGTTACCAACGAACAGGGCGAGGCCCGGATCAGGGTTGCCGTTGCGGTCTATTCGACACTCGAAACGGAAACGATCAAAGGCGCCGGCGGGACCGGCGTTACTATGACACGGCCCAGCCACAGCAAACCGGACCCGGACAGGTTTTGCGGAGTTCTTGTAGGCTCACTCGATCCGCGCATGATTGCCCAAAACCTGGTTCGTCCCATCGTATCGGGCAAGACCGGTTACGCCTGGCTTCTGGACGACAGAGGCGTTTTTCTGGCGCATCACAAGAAGGATTTCGTCGGTCGTAATGCATTTGATGTACGGGATGAGAAGAACCCCGAAATCTCTTATCAGGCCGTTGATCAAATCCAGCAAAAGATGCTCGCAGGTAAAGAGGGAATGGGTCGATACGTATCAGGACGACATCGGGGTAAAGAAGGACAAATTGAAAAACTAATCGCCTATGCGCCCGTTCGCGTTGACAGCAAGGTCTGGTCGGTGGCTGTGTGCGCCCCCGTCAGTGAAGTTGAAGAAGTCATCTGCGCGGCCAAACGTTCTGAACTCTACACGCTGGGCTTTGTCATACTTGTGCTGATAACGGGTGGATTTTCCTGCTACCTGTTGTCATATCGCTGGTCCCGCAGTCTGGAACGGCAGGTCAGGAACCGGACTAATGAACTGAAAGAAACCGGCGATTATCTGAACAGGTTAATCAGGTACGCCAACGCCCCCATCATCGTCTGGGACCCGGACAGGAAGATAACCATTTTCAACAAGGCCTTTGAACAGATGAGCGGGCGGCGTGAGGCCGAGATGTTCGGGGGCTCCCTGGATGCGTTGTTCCCTTCTGGAAGTCGCTCCGAATCGCTCCGAAAAATCGAAAGCACTGCAAAAGGGCAATTCTGGGAGAACGTTGAAATTCCCATCCTTCACGAGGACGGGCAGGTGCGCGTGGTGCTTTGGAACTCCGCCAATATCTACGCCGGTGACGGCAAAACGCTCCTCGCTACCGTCGCACAGGGGCAGGACATCACAGAACGCAAGCGGGCGGAGGAATATCTGAGAAAAAGCGAGGAACGCTTCCGGGCAATTTTCGAGACGGCCCAGGACTCCATTTTCATCAAGGACCGCGAGTTAAGATACGTTCAGGTCAATCCGGCCATGGAAAGGCTTTTCGGTCTTCCGGCATCGGAACTGATCGGAAAGACTGACGCGGAACTTTTCGGGGAAGAATCCGGGCCGCACATTACCGAAGTGGAGACCTGCGTCCTTGCCGGTAAAATCGTAGAAGAAGAAGACGCCAAACCGGTACGCGGATCGCCGCGCACATTTCATGTCGTCAAGGTGCCGATGCGCGACAATTCCGGCGAGATCACCGGGCTTTGCGGAATCGCACGCGATGTTACCGCCCGCAAGCAGGCCGAGGAAGCGTTGCGGGAAAGCCGGCAAAAATTCGCCACAATGGCGGAAAATGTTCCAGGCATCCTTTTCCGGGCGATTGTCCACGAAGACGGAAGTATGACCCTGCCCTATGTAAGTCCGAGCGCACGCAAATTCGGGTTGTACGGAGCCGAAGAAATGTCCGTTCGGCCGGAACTGCTCCAGGTAGTGATACACCCCGATTACATCGAGCAATTCAAGGAGATGACCGTTGCGGCAAGCGGGAAACTTGAACCGGTTGACTGGGAAGTACGCCTGAATACACAGTTTACAAAGATAGAGTTTATTCGTGTCATTGCCCGTCCGCAGGCAATGGCTGACGGCGATGTCGCCTGGGACGGCTTGGCTCTCGACATCACCACAAACAAGCAGGCCGAAGAATCGCTGAAGCAAAGCGAGCACAGGTTCAGGCTGATACTCGAAAAAGCCTCCGACGGTATCAACATTGCCGAGTATGACCCAAAAACACACCGGCGGCGGCTTGTGATGTGCAACGACCGGTACGCCGAGATGTCAGGCCGGAGCCGGGAAGAATTAATGGCGGAAGAAGACCTCAACCAGCTCACGTCTGTGAGCGAAACTCACGGTCGACTGTTCCATGAAAATGTCTTGAAGGGCCTGCCCTCTGAAGGCGCCGCCTCGTGGCTCCGCCCCGACGGCAGGGAAAACTACTACGAATGGACCGCGACCCCGCTGAAAGTGGGCGAGAAATATCACGTCATCGGCATCGACCGCGACATTACCGAACGGAAGCACGCCGAGGAATCGCTGCGCAGAGAGAAAGACAGGGCGCAAGAATATCTCGATGTTGCAGGGGTTCTGCTCATGGCAATAGATGCCGATCAGAAAATTATCCGTATAAACAAAAAGGGTTGTGAGATTTTGGGGTACGAAAAAGAAGAGGAACTCATTGGTAAGCATTACTTTAATAATTTTATTCCGGAAAGATTAAGAGGTGAAGTGCTAAGGTTTTTCAAATTGTTGATGGCGGGAAAAATGGAGCCGGCCGAATATTTTGAGAACCCTGTATTGACCAGGAGCGGCGAAGAAAGAATTCTTGCGTGGCATAATGCTGTATTAAGAGACGAGCAAGGTGAAATCTATGCCGTCCTGAGTTCCGGCGAGGACATCACCGATCGCAAGCAGGCGGAGGAGGAAACGGCCAAACTCGAAGCGCAACTTCGCCAGGCGGTGAAGATGGAGGCGATCGGGCGCTTGGCCGGCGGAATCGCACACGACTTTAACAACATGCTTGCCATTATTCAGGGGTACGCAGATTTACTGCTCAAAGATATGAGTTCCGACGACCGTAATCGCGGCGACGTGGAGAGTATCCGCACTGCTTCCAAACGTGCAGCGGCGCTGACCAGGCGACTTCTGGCATTCGGACGCAAACAAACCACCCAGCCGAAAGTACTGGACATGAATGAGATTGTCGCGGATGCGGATTCGATGTTGCAAAGGATCATCGGCGAAGACATCGAACTGGAAACGATTCCGGGCAAAAACATCTGGCGCGTCAAGGTTGATCCGGATCAGATCGAAGAACAGGTAATCCTCAACCTTGCCGTCAACGCCCGTGAAGCGATGCCCGACGGCGGGCGGCTTACCATCGAAACATCCAATATCGTACTTGATGAAGATTACGCAAGCCGGCACGCCAATGTGAACGCCGGCGAGTATGTCGTGCTGACCGTCGGCGATACCGGTATCGGAATGACAAAGGAGGTCATGGCGCGCATCTTCGAACCGTACTTCAGCACAAAGGAAGCCGGTACAAGCAGCGGGCTTGGGCTCTCAACAGTTTACGGGATCATCAAACAAAGCGACGGGCACATCTGGGTCTATAGCGAATCCGGAAAAGGAACAACTTTCAAAATATACCTTCCGCGAGTCGATGCGCCGGCCGAACACCTCAAAGAGGAATACGAACCGGGCGTTCTACCGAGAGGAACCGAAACTATTCTAATGGCCGAAGATGAACCGGCGGTGCGCGACGTCAACTGCCGTGTCCTTCGTGAGCGGGGATACACCATCCTGGAAGCGCCCGACGGCAGTAAAGCGATGCACGCCGCCGAGAAATCCGCCGAAGGGAAAATTCAGCTGCTGATAACCGATGTCGTCATGCCTCACATGAGCGGAAAAGACCTGGCCGATCGGATAAAGACCGTTCATCCGGACATCAAGGTGCTTTTCGTCTCCGGATATACGGACAATGCCATCGTGAACCGCGGCGTTTTGGACAAGGGCGTGAATTTCCTTGCCAAACCGTTCTCTCCCCGCCAACTTATCAGAACCGTCCGCCGCGTCCTCGATACAAAGGCTTGACTTAGCCGAGGCCGAAGCGTAAAAAACCGTAGGCTGGGACGGAGCGAAGCGGAGTCCCACCTTTCTTGAATTACCGGGGCTGCGATGTGCTCCGTCCCGGCTTACGGCTACGGCCTACTATTGCAAGGAAGCAATCAATGAAATCAATTCACATCGTCGAGCCGCATTTACCCTTTGCCTGGGAAAAGGCCGTCATCGCCTGCTGGGAAGACGGCGAAAGTTTCCCGACCGAATACGACAAGGACGGCGACCCCAACAGCCGGGATATAACCGCCATAATTCACGTTACCGACCCGTTCGCCGAGCCGAGAATCCACCGCGCCTTTCCCGGCGGGCTGGATGACCTG
>DAOVLS010000324.1 GCA_030631125.1 Planctomycetales bacterium | reverse complement strand
GTGGTCGCGGTGTTTGCGGCCACGTTTGCAACAAGTCAACTTTATCGTGGCCGCAAACACCGCTGCCACGGCACCCCGCTTCAGAGCAACTTTTCGATGGTCGGCAGTTCGCCGACGAGCGGCGCGACGTATGCGCGGAATTCTTCGGTGATGCCGTTTCCGGCGTCGTTGATGTACTTGGCTGGGAGCGGTTTGGTGATGCGTGCGACGTCTTTGAGTTCCGCGTGGAAACATTCGATGCCGTAGTCGTCGCCTTCGCCTGTTCGCCTGAACGCCACCGACCCGCTGGGTTGACCCGCGGCGGCGTATTCGACGGCCGTTCGACCGGCCAGACGCGCTTCGACCCGGTCCACCGGAGAGACGGAATCAGGATAACTCCGCTGCAGGTAACCGAACGTATCGGCCCGGACGCGGAGTTTCTTTTTACCGAACCTTGAGGCTACTTCCGCCTTTGCGAAGTTGGCGATGCAGTCGCCCAGCATCCCGCTGCCGGAGAGTTGAAGGTTTCCGTGCCCGTCGCGTTCGATTTCTGCGCCGTGCGCCATTTTGACGAGTTGCTCGCTCCAGCTTACGCCGTTCTCATCCACGATTCCCTCCGAGACCGCCACCAGGCACCGTCCCAACCGGCCATAGACTTCCGCTACGTCGTTGACGAATTGCTCCTCGGAAAGTGGCGATTCGGGCACATAGATCAGGTGTGGCGCGTCGTTTTCGTCGCGTCGGGCGAGCATACTCGATGCCGTCAGCCATCCGGCATTCCGTCCCATAACCACGTCAACTTTTATACCTGGAAGCGACGCGTTGTCCATCCCGTCGCCTACAATCGCGTGCGTAACGAAGCGGGCAGCCGAACCGTAACCCGGACAGTGGTCCGTTACCCGCAGGTCGTTGTCGATGGTCTTGGGAATGTGAAAAACGCGAAGATCGTAATCCGCGTCGTCAGCCATCTCGTTGACGATCCTGGCGGTGTCGGCCGAATCGTTTCCGCCGATGTAAAAGAAGTACCGCACGTCGTTTGCGGTGAATGCGTTGAAGATTTTCCGGCAGTATTCTTCGTCCACTTTGTCGCGTGTCGAGCCGAGGGCTGCGCAAGGCGTATCTGCAATTCGTTCGAGCAGGTCGGCGTCCAGTCCGTTCAGTTCGATGAAGTTGTTTTCGATAATTCCTTGCACGCCGTAGCGCGCGCCGAAAAGGCGGTCGATTTCACCGTATTCTTCGACGGTCTCGATAACCCCGACGAGCGACTGGTTAATCACAGCGGTCGGTCCGCCGGACTGCCCGACAACCGCATTTTTTCTCGTTGTTTTACCCATATACGCTTCTCTCCCGAAAATAGGGGACGCTACCCCTATTTTCGCATCTTCCGTTCGATAAACGCCGTGTTGTATTGTCCCTTCTGAAAGGCCTGGTGATTGAGTATGTCGCGGCAGAGCGAAGCCGTCGTCCGGGTCGGATAAATGAAGAACTCATCCAGCGCCCTTCGCATTTTGCTGATGGCTTCGTCCCGACCGTGACCGTGAACGATCAATTTGCCGATGAGGCTGTCGTAAGTCGGAGGGATTTCATAGCCCTGATAGACGTGACTGTCCCACCGCACGCCGAAACCTCCCGGCGGGCCGAAGGCTTCAATCCGCCCCGGCGAGGGGCGGAAACCGTTGGCGGGGTCCTCGGCGTTGATGCGACATTCTATCGAGTGCCCGGAGACGGATATGTCGCGCTGCCGAAGATCCAGCGGTTCGCCGGCGGCCAGTTTCAACTGCCACTTGACCAGGTCCAGACCGGTTACCATTTCCGTAATCGGATGCTCGACCTGAATTCGCGTGTTGACTTCGAGGAAATAGAATTCGTGACTGGCCTCGTCGAGCATGAACTCGACGGTCCCGGCATTGTGGTAATCAACCGCCTTGGCGAGGAGCACCGCAGCGGCACAGATTTCCTCTCGCAACCGAGGCTCAAGGTTCGGCGCGGGCGTCTCCTCGATGACCTTCTGCTGACGCCGCTGGAGCGAACACTCGCGCTCGTAGAGGTGGACGATGTTACCGGCCATGTCGCCGAGAATCTGCACCTCGATGTGGCGGAAGTTTTCGATGCACTTTTCCATGTAGAGCCGGCCGTCCTTGAAAGCGATCTCGGCTTCGCTTTGGGCCTGCTTGAAGAGCGACTTCAGTGTGGCTTCGTTGTGCGCGAAGCGAATGCCTCGCCCCCCGCCTCCTGCCGCCGCCTTCATCACCACCGGATAACCTATTTTTTCAGCGACAACGACGGCGTCCTCGACCGTCTCCACCGCCCCGTTGCTGTCCGGCGCGGTCGGGACTTTGGCGGACCGCGCCAGGGCCTTGGCGCGAATCTTGTCGCCAAGGGCCTGCATGCTTTTCACGCTCGGCCCGATGAACTCTATCTTGCAACTCCGGCAGACCTCGGCGAAATGCGCGTTCTCGGCCAGGAATCCGTAACCCGGATGGATTGCCTGCACGTCGGCGAGTTCCGCCGCGGCGATGATGCGGGGAATGTTCAGGTAACTGTCGAGCGACGGCGCCGGACCGATGCAAATGCGATCATCGGCCAGGTGAAGGTAACTGGCGTCGCGGTCGGCTTCGCTGAAAACCACAACCGTCTCGACGCCAAGTTCCTTGCACGCCCGAATAATCCGCAGCGCAATCTCGCCGCGATTGGCTATCAAAATTCGTGAAAACATAATCGCTTTTTCCCAAGCAGAGTGCAGTATTCCGTCAAAATTCAATCTGTGAATAAACCTGGGCGTTGTTATTTCAACACAGAGACGCAGAGGTACAGAGATATAAGGAAACAAATTGATCTTTTTTTATTCTCTGCGTCTCTGTGTCGCATAATTATGCCAACAAATTTAATTAGAAGTTACCTTATAATCAGGAAGGTTTTACTTTGAAGAGCACCTGTCCGTATTCCACCGGTTGGGCGTTCCGGACGCAGATCTCGACGATCGTGCCGATGCACTCGGCCTTAATCTCGTTCATTACCTTCATGGCCTCAACGATGCACACGACAGTATCTTCTCCCACGCCGGAGCCTATGCTCACGAAAGCTTCCGTGTCGGGGCTTGTGGCGATGTAAAAGGTTCCCACCATCGGGCTTCTGATCTCGACAAGACTATCCTCGACTGCGGGGGCGACTTCGACAGGACCGGCCTGCGGAACAGGCGCCGCTGCAACGACCGGTTCGCCGCCCGCGCCGCGCTTCAGTTTAATCTTGTTTTCACCGTCGCTGACGTCGAGTTCGGCCAGTTCGTTATCGACCATCAATCGGACCAGTTCCCTGATTTCATCAATATCCATAATCGCCCTTCACCTTTCCGCTGTTCGGCGAATTTATCGCAGCACCACATCTTCCATGCGACGGCTCAGTGTGCTGAGCCTTTCGGCCCCGCCGGGAACGACCGCCACGTCGTCCTCGATGCGTACGCCGCCGATTCCGGGCAGGTATATTCCCGGCTCGACGGTAACCACCATTCCGGGCTTGAGGGTCTTTTTGACCTTCCGTCCCAGGTGCGGCAGTTCGTGCACCGCCAGTCCGATACCGTGGCCAAGCCCGTGCGAGAACGCCTCGCCGTACCCGGCGGCGGCGATTACGCCCCTGGCTGCCGCATCTACCGACTCGCATCCTACGCCGGGACGAATCGCCCCGATGCCCGCCGACTGACCTTCAAGCACAACCTTGTAAATCCGTGCTATTCGCGGCGTGATTTTACCGATAAAAACCACCCGCGTCAAGTCGGAGCAGTATCCGCTCACCACCGCGCCGAAATCAATCAGGACGGCGTCGCCTCGGCGGAGTTTCGGCCCGCCCGGGCGATAGTGCGGCAGGGCGGAGGGCGCGCCGGTCGCTACGATGGGCTCAAACGACGC
>DAOVLS010000398.1 GCA_030631125.1 Planctomycetales bacterium | reverse complement strand
TATGACGCGCTTTTCGACGAATTGAAGCGCCTGGAGGCCGAGCACCCCGAACTGGTAACGCCCGATTCGCCCACGCAGCGCGTCGGAGGCCGGCCCGTCGAGGGCTTCGCCAGGGTCCGTCACGACCCGCCGATGCTCAGCATCGACAACACCTACAGCCTTGACGAACTGCGAGAGTTCGACGCCCGCGTAGCCAAGGCCCTCGGCGACGAACCGTATCGCTACATCGCCGAACCCAAGATAGACGGCGTAGCCGCTTCGCTGCGATACGCCGACGGCCTGCTGACTCTGGCGGCGACCCGTGGCGACGGACGCACCGGCGACGACATCACGGCAAACGCGAGAACCATCAGGTCAATCCCGTTGCGCCTTGCGTCGGGGCGGGGCGGCGAGTCGGAGAAAATCCCCCGCCTCCTCGAAGTGCGTGGCGAGATTTACTGGCCTAAAGACGCCTTCGCGAAATTCAACGCAGCCCGCGCCGCCGCAGGGGAAGATACCTTCGCCAATCCCCGCAACGGAGCCGCCGGTACGCTCAAGCAACTCGATCCGAAAGCCGCCGCCGAGCGGTCGCTTGCCTTCATCGCCCACGGTTTCGGGGCAATCGAACCGCCCCCTGACGTCGAATCAGCCTTCGAGTTCATCGAAATGCTGAAGCGGTGGGGCGTTCCAGCCAGTCTGCACGCTTGTCTGTGCGACTCGGTGGGTGGGGTCTGCGATTTCATCGAGCAATGGGCCGAGGAGCGATACGACCTGCCTTACGAAACCGACGGCGTCGTCGTCAAGGTCGATTCGCTCGCCCATCGTGACGCCCTCGGCGCGACCAGCCGATACCCGCGCTGGTGCATCGCTTACAAGTACGCCGCCGAGCGGGCGGAAACCGTCCTGCGGGAGGTGTCCTTCCAGGTGGGTCGGCTTGGGACGATTACGCCGGTCGCCCATTTCGACCCGGTCCAACTGGCCGGTACGACCGTCTCGAACGCATCGCTGCATAATTTCGACCAGATAGACCGGCTGGACGTGCGTGTGGGCGACACTATCCTTGTCGAAAAGGCCGGGGAAATTATCCCGCAGGTGGTCCAGGTCGTAACCGCCAATCGTCCTGCCGGAGCAAAGCCCGTCAAGCCGCCGGTCAAATGTCCCGCCTGCGGCGGAGCGGTGGGGCGCGACGAAGGCGGAGTGTATATTCGCTGCACGAACCCGCTTTGCCCCGCCCAGTTGAAGGAGCGCCTGCGGTTCTTCGCCGGGCGCAACCAGATGGACATCGAGAACCTCGGCCCAGCCCTGATTGACCAACTTATCGACAAGGGACTGGTGAGGCACTTTGCCGACCTGTATTCGCTGTCGGCCGGGCAATTGACGGGGCTTGAGCGGATGGGTGAAAAGTCGGCGGAAAATCTCCTTGCGGGCATCGAGGTGTCGAAAGGGCGGTCTCTGGCGAGGTTGCTGGCCGGGCTGGGGATCCGCCACGTCGGCGGCAGGGCGGCTGAAATGCTGGCGAGACACTTCGGCGACATCGACTCACTTGCAAGCGCAGATGAGGATGATCTGGCTGCGGTCGAGGAAATAGGTCCGGTCATCGCCGTCAGTGTCAGGCAGTTCTTTGCAGGCGAGCAAGGCAGGGAAATAATCGAACGCCTCAAGTCCGCCGGCGTGAAAATGTCGGCCGAGCAGGCAGAGGCCCCTGCCGGCGGGGGGGCGCTGGCGGGAAAGACCGTCGTCGTAACGGGCACGCTCGGAAAATACACGAGAAGCGAAATGAAGGAACTGATTAAACGTCTCGGCGGAAGGTCGGCCTCCAGCGTATCGAAAAAAACCGACTTCGTCCTGGCAGGCGAAAATCCAGGCTCAAAGGTCGATAAGGCAAAGACGCTGGGCGTAACGATTATCAATGAGGATGAATTCGGGGAAATGATTGGAATAAAAAAATAGCCGCGAACAGCGCTAATACCGTAAACAACTTTCTTCTTCATTTTTTTTCATTTTGTGTTGTTTATGATTTGCGGCGTTCGCGGCTCAAATAGTCGAGACAGGCCTAACACAGTGCTGCGAAACTCAACACTATGAACAGGACCATCTTAAATTTTCGTCTTATGACTTCTCGTGCCATAGCTGATTACCTCCTGAGGCAATCCTTTTCTACTGGTATATTACCACGGAAAGGCTGAATTGCATAGGGGGAAAATCAAAACGTAAAGCCTTGGGCGCCAATGGTTTCGGAGGTTTTTAAGATGGGTAAAATATGACGGTAATAGGGGCTTTGAAACCGGCGGACAGTAATCCGTCGGCTTTTTCGCGCCGACATATTTTCTTGCGCCGGCGATTGACCTTGCGATTGCTTCCTGATAGCATTCCGCGCTCATTCAGAAGGTGATTTCGAAAGTAACACGAAAATAAAGGAAACGGGCAATGAAAACACACGTTGTAACGCTGATTACTGGTGATGGTGTCGGGCCTGAACTTGCAGAGGCCGCAAGGCGATGCGTCGAGGCGGCGCTGAAAAAGACCCCGGACGCCGGCGGGATCGAATGGAAAATATGCCAGGCCGGTCTGGACGTTATGGAGACCGAAGGCACACCCATGCCCGAAGCCACCATCGAGTCGGTCCGCAACACCGACGCGACACTCAAGGCCCCCGTTACAACGCCTATCGGCACGGGCTTCCGCTCGGTCAACGTCCTGCTGCGGCAGACGCTCGACCTGTACGCCTGCCTCCGCCCCTGCAAGTCCTACCCCGGCGTCCGCAGTAAGTACGACGATATCGACCTGGTCGTCGTCCGCGAGAACACCGAAGACCTCTACGCCGGCGTGGAGTTCGAAAAGGGCCTGCCCGCGACTGCTGAGGTTATCGAGGCAGTCAACCGCTTCTCGACCGATAAAAAAATCAAGACCAACCCCGCAACCACCGGCGTGTCCATCAAGCCCATCAGCGTCGAGAATTCCGATCGGATCGTCCGCTTCGCCTTCGACTACGCCCGCG
>DAOVLS010000209.1 GCA_030631125.1 Planctomycetales bacterium | reverse complement strand
GCCCGATGATAAGTTCCGACAGAGGAACATCTATCTGCTCGCCCTTGTAGATGGCGCTTTTTGTAACGCCCTTGAGCGTGCCACAGTCCAGTTCGGTAATTATCATATTCTGCGCGACGTCGGCGAGTTTTCGCGTCAGGTATCCCGAATCGGCGGTTTTCAGGGCGGTGTCGGCCAGACCCTTGCGAGCGCCGTGGGTCGAACCGAAATACTCCAGCACCGTCAGACCCTCGCGGAAATTGGCCTTGATGGGCGTTTCGATAATCTCGCCGGATGGTTTGCTCATCAGGCCTCGCATACCCGCCAGCTGCCTGATCTGGTCAATATTTCCACGAGCGCCCGAATCGCTCATCAACCAGACAGGGTTGAGGTACTTGGCGTCATCTTCGCGCTTGTCATCACGCAAAGCGTTCATCAGCGCCTTGGTAACTTCCTCGCGGGCGTGAATCCACACGTCAATCGTCTGGTTATAACGCTCGCCCTCGGTAATAGCGTTGGATTCGTAATCGTGACTAATTCGGTCCACGCGTTTCTGGGCCTCTTCGAGAATCTGCGTCTTGGCGTCGGGTACCCGCAGGTCGGTAACACCGAAACTCAAACCCGCAAGCGTAGCCCAGTGGAAACCAAGTGATTTAATGTCGTCCAGCAGTTCCAGCGTGTCGGAGCGTCCCAGTCGGCTGTAGCAGTCGCTGATGACCCTGCCGGAACCTCTGCCTCCGAGGGCAAGATTGTAAAACGGCATCCCTTTGGACAGGACGTCGTTGAAGATGCACCGCCCGACGGTGGTGATGATCTTGTTGTTGGTAACCGTATATTCCCTGTCGTCCTCGATGATCTCAGTTCCGATCGGCATCCGCATCAGGATCGGCGCGTGCATACCTATCAGGCCCAGGTCGCGGGCAGTCATCGCCTCGTGCGGATCGGCGAAGGCCGGAAGGGACCGCCCGTCGATCTCGATACTTTGCAGGTGATCGTCCACGTGCGTGTTGCCCTGCCCGCTCGTCAGGTAATAAATACCCAGAACCATGTCCTGGCTGGGTGACATGATGGGCGAACCATTCGCCGGGCTGAAGATGCTGTTGGTCGCCAGCATCAGCACGTGCGCTTCGGCCTGGGCCTCGATCGACAGGGGCAGGTGTACCGCCATCTGGTCGCCGTCGAAGTCAGCATTGAAACCTTTGCAGACCAGCGGATGAATCTTGATGGCGTTACCTTCGACCAGGACCGGTTCGAACGCCTGGATACCCATTCGGTGAAGCGTCGGGGCACGGTTCAGCAGAACCGGATGCTGGTGTATGACCTCTTCGAGAATGTCCCAGATTTCCTTGTCCTTCCGCTCTATCATCTTCTTGGCCGATTTGATCGTGTCGGCCAGACCTCGCTGGCGGAGTTTGCGGATAATGAAAGGCTGGAACAGTTCCAGAGCGATCTTTTTGGGTAGTCCGCACTGGTGCAGTTGCAGTTCCGGACCGATGACAATCACCGACCTTGCGGAGTAATCCACCCGCTTTCCCAGCAGGTTTTCGCGGAACCGCCCCTGCTTTCCCTTAATCATGTCGGTAAGGCTTTTGAGCGGTCTGGCCGATGAACCAAGCACCGCCCGTCGGCATCGTCCGTTGTCCAGCAGGGCATCTACGGACTGCTGAAGCATCCGCTTTTCATTGCGGATGATTACTTCCGGTGCGTTCAGGTCGATCAACTTCTTCAGGCGGTTGTTGCGGTTGATGACACGACGGTACAGGTCGTTCAGGTCGGAAGTTGCAAAGTTGCCGCTCTCCAGCAGCACCAGAGGCCTGAGGTCCGGCGGAATGACCGGGATAACGTCCATGACCATCCACTCCGGCTTGCCGCCGCTACCGCGAACCGCCTCGACAAGACGTAACCGCTTGGTGAGGTCCTTGGTCTTCTGCTTGGAACCGGTTTTCCGCAGGTCCTCGCGGATTTCTTCGGCGAGTTTGCCCAGGTCCATCTTCTCCAGAAGTACCCCGACGGCCTCTGCTCCCATCATCGCCTCGAACTCGTTGCCGTACTGCTCGCGGGCGACGCGGTATTCTTCCTCGGTAAGTACCTGGGCGGGTTTCAGAGGCGTGTCGCCCTCGCGGACGACCACGTATTCCTGGAAGAGGATAATCTTCTCCAGGTCGGAGGTCTTGATGCTCAGGAGCGTACCGAGTCGGCTCGGAAGGGCCTTGAAAAACCATATGTGCACGATCGGCGCGGCGAGGTTGATATGCCCCATCCGCTTCCGACGGACGCGGGAGTGCGTTACCTTCACTCCGCAGCGGTCGCAGATGATACCCTTGTGCTTGGTGCCCTTGTACTTACCGCAGGCGCACTCCCAGTCTCGCTCCGGCCCGAAGATGCGCTCGCAGAACAGGCCGTCTCTTTCAGGACGATACGTACGGTAATTAATCGTCTCGGGCTTCTTGACCTCACCGAACGACCAACTGCGAATATCGTTGGCAGAAGCCAGTGAAACCTTCACTGAACCGTAATCATTAATCCTGTCATAGGTGCTGTTGGCCATATCTATCCGCTCCTCAAATGAGGCTCTTTTTTTCCAGTTGTATATTCAGCCCCAGTCCGCGAAGTTCATTGCACAGAACGTCGAACGACACCGGCGTACCGGCGTCAAGGGTGTTGACGCCCTTGACCATTGACTCGTAAATCTTGGTGCGTCCTTCCACGTCGTCGCTCTTGACGGTCAGCATTTCCTGGAGCATGTAAGAAGCGCCGTAACTTTCCAGCGCCCAGACTTCCATTTCCCCGAACCGCTGTCCGCCGGTTCGCGCCTTTCCGCCGAGAGGTTGCTGGGTAATCAGTGAGTAAGGCCCGGTAGAGCGGGCGTGAATCTTGTCGTCAACCAGGTGATGCAGTTTGTTCATGTACATATACCCGACGGTTACTTTCTGCTCGAACGGTTCGCCCGTCCGCCCGTCATAGATGATCGTCTTTCCGTCGAGCGGCATCTCCGCCAGCAGTTCGCCGGTCGCGCCGGCCTTCTGAATGTTCTCCATCGCTTTAAGCGAATTGGGATAGGACTCGATTAGGTATGCTTCTTCGTCAGCATACCTTGGCAGGAGATTATCGTAATACTCATCCCCCCCTCTGATATGCTCGCCAAGGCGTTCCCTCAGATTTCCTTTGTCTGGCTCCTTCCCAGATAGTCCGATATAGCCTTCATTTACGCGACCAGTTTCATTGTTGCGGAAGAAGTATACACCTTGTTTTTTGGGTACGTCGGCGAGTGATTCTTCAATGCATGGAATCCAACCACTGCTACCATCAATAAGCCCCTTAGCGGCGAGGTAAGCAGACTTCAGCTTAGGGTTTTCCTCGATCGCAGCAAGGACTTTCCTCTTAGCGCCTTCGGGGTCATTCTCCCATTCCTTCCGCCACCTTTCGTTATTGAATCGGGGCATATATGCGCTCTTTATGCCTTTGAACGGGCGCGGTCTGTTATCCGGATAGGAAAAAATGAGAGCGTCTTCGAGTAACTTCAATTCCGTGGGATTTAGCCGGTTCCCCGGGTCATCTTGCGTAACCAAGAACTTGAACGAACCAACAACATTGTTGATGTATAGATCGTGCCAGCGGTCACGATTCGCCTTGCTCTTGAAATCCTTAAACCATTGCTCTCTATCAGCCGCCAATTGTTTCGCGATCTCTCTCAACTCATCGCCCCGCAGGTGTGGCAGCTCGACAGTCCCGCGCTGGCGGACATGCTCGTTGGCCTGTTCAATCGCCTGGGTAATCTCGGTTTCGGTCGCGCCGTCGAAGACGGGGGTAACGGCCTGGAACCCAAGCACCGCAGCGGCCCAACCGAGGTGGGTCTCGAGGATTTGCCCGACGTTCATCCGGGACGGGACGCCGAGCGGGTTCAGGCAGATATCGACCGGCGTACCGTCTGCGAGGAAGGGCATGTCTTCTTCGGGCATGATACGCGCGATGACGCCCTTGTTTCCGTGGCGCCCGGCCATTTTGTCGCCGACGGCCAATTTCCGCTTGGTTACGACATAGACCTTGACCATTTCCAATACGCCCGACGGTAGTTCGTCGCCTCGCTTCATATGGGCGAGTTTCCGCTCTTTCTCGCGATCGATCTTCTCGATCGTGGGCCAATATCGGCGGTAGATTACCTCGGCCCGTTCGCGGTCGGCAGACTTTCCTTTGAACCACTTGGTGGTGAAGTCCTCAATCTGCTCGAGAATAATGGCTGCGGCTTCGCTCTGTCCGACCTTCTGGCGCGTGGACGGATCGACCATCGACGAGCCGAGAACTTCGTTGATTTCCTCGCACATCTTGCGGAAGACAGCAATGGTCTTTTCGTTCATGCCGGCGCCGTACTGCTTCATTTCCTTGTTCAGCGCCTTTTTCCGCTCGTCGGACATCTGTACTCGCCGGCTGAAGCGTTTGGCGGCGACGACTATGCCCTCTTCGCCGGCGGGAAGTTCCAGCGAGTCGTTTTTGACGTCTTCGCCGGCCCGACCGAAAATCGCGTGAAGCAGTTTCTCTTCGGGCGTCAGTTCGCTCTTGGACTTCGGCGCGACCTTCCCGACGAGTATGTCGCCGGGTTTGACGCGGGTGCCGAGGCTTACGATGCCGGCGGCATCCAGGTTGCGCAAAGCCCTTTCTGAAACGTTGGGGATATCGCGGGTGAACTCTTCCTTGCCCAGTTTCGTCTCGCGGACCTCCACGTCGTAGTCTTCGATATGGATGGAGGTGAAGACGTCGTTCTTGACGAGTTTTTCGGAGATAAGGATAGCGTCCTCGAAGTTGTACCCGTCGAACGGCACAAACGCCACGAGGATGTTTCTGCCAAGCGCCAGTTCGCCGTTGCTGCACGCCGGCCCGTCGGCGATTATCTCGTTTTTACGGACACGCTGACCGGTTTTGACGATCGGTTTCTGGTTCAGGCACGTGCGCTCGTTGAGGCGGGCGAATTTACGAAGTTCGTATTCATCGACGTTGTCGATGACGATCCGCTGAGCATCGGCGTATGTAACGGTGCCGGGCCTCTGGGCGCGGACCACCATGCCGGAATCGGCCGCTACGAACCTCTCCAGACCGGTTGCAATAATCGGGGGCTCGGTCCGGATCAGAGGCACCGCCTGGCGCTGCATGTTCGAACCCATCAGGGCGCGGTTGGCGTCGTCGTGCTCCAGGAACGGGATCAGCGCAGCCGATATTCCCACGGTCTGCTTCGG
>DAOVLS010000273.1 GCA_030631125.1 Planctomycetales bacterium | reverse complement strand
CCGGCGTGTTTCCGCGATTGGTGAACTCGTCGTGAATGTGTATGGCCGGTTCGCCGAGGGTCGAACTGATCGTCCGCCTTAGTTCGACGTTAGGCCCGAAGACCCGTGCGGTGCGCACCAGGCCGGTGATGCTCATCGTCTCGATACCCGCAGCCGGGTCGGGCCGGCATATCGACTCTATCTGCGCCGGCGTGTTGGAGTGCGTCCCGTGCAGGCCGTACTCGACGCTCTCGACCGTCTCAGGCCCGCCGACGTGCTGCGGGCCGCAGGAACAAACCAACCCGCCGAAAAAACCGCTCAGCCAGTCCAGCCCCTTATCCAGCGACCGGCTCGGCGGCGTCGGGCCGGTCAGACTCAACCACGACAGCGACAGGGACGAATAAAACGCATCGGCAATGTCCAGCCCGCGGTCGATGAGAACCTTATACCGCAACGGCGAACCGGTGTTGACCCACGCCACCCGCACGCCCCGCCCCGCCCCGTCGTCCAGAACAGCGGTCTCGATACCACCGACCTGGGCGGGATTGATAAATCGAACAGAATCGGGATCGTACTTTCGTGTCGTAGCCACAGGGATTTCTCCTTCGGAGTTTTTAGTAATTTTATTTCGTGTAGAGTTTTTCCTTCGCCGTCGGACGTCGAGGGGAGTGTCGGTCGGTCGGACTGTACTTCTCAATCGTCCGGCGGATACTGTCGTATTGCACAAGCCAGGCATTCTCGCTGTACCCGCCGCCAAGACACATCACCACGGGAATACCTTCGCTGACGCAGTGGTCAATCACCATCGCGTCCCGCCTGGCAATTCCATCAGCCGTCATTTTCAACCTCGCCAGCGGGTCGCCGGCGAGCGTGTCGCAACCGGCCTGGAGGAAGACAATGTCAGGCCTGGCGACCTTTATCACCACCGGCAGGTGCTTTCCGAGCAGGCGAAGGTAATCCTCATCGCCCGTCCCAGCGGGCAGTTCCACGTCGCGGTCCGATTTTTCCTTGGGGATCGGGTAAATGTCGCCTTCGTGCATCGAGAATGTGAACACAGCCTCGTCGCCGGCGAAAATTATGGCAGAACCGTTGCCCTGGTGAACGTCGAGGTCCACAATGAGCGCCCGCTTGATAAGGCCGTCCTTCTGGAGAGCGCGGATGGCGATGGCCATGTCGGCATAGACGTTGAAACCTTCGCCGGCGTTCGGCTTGGCGTGGTGGTATCCGCCGGCGAGGTTGATTGCGATGCCGTGTTTCAATGCCAGGCGACCGGCGAGGATCGTCCCGCCCGTAGCGTATCGGAAGGCGTTTAGCACAGCCGCATCGACAAGCCCCGCCGGAGCGGCTGCGATAATCGGGGCTTCGAGGTATCGCGCAACTCTTTTGGA
This sequence comes from Planctomycetales bacterium, assembly GCA_030631125.1. The sequence goes on along the minus strand of DAOVLS010000273.1, from coordinate 3,066 downwards.
ATCCTTCAGACTCGCCAGAAACCCCGGCGTATGGACCAGCAGAATTTGCTCGTTTGTAACGGCTTCGGGGACGAAGACGTCTTCGGGTCGAAGCAGGCCATTGGTGTTCAGGGCAAGGTATATCTTCGCGTACTTGTTGATGTCGAAAGAGTGCAGTTTCTCCAGCCCGCCGACATTAATCTGATAATGCTTGGAATAGACTATGGCTACCTTGTTGTTCATCGCCCGACCCTCCCTCGGCCTCTTGACAGCCCGAAACGACTTCGGCGGATAAACACACCCAAAAACCGCCAAAGCAATAACACCACCAACCACCAGAATTATCCGCTTACGCCGCTTTTTCGATTGTTGCTTTTTCATAGCCCAAACTCACGCAGGTGCGTCTGAATCGCCGATTTTACGTCGGCCAGGGCCTGCTCGTAGGTGTCACCCTGTCCGACAACTACGCCCTTGGCCCCAAGCGGATAAGCGATGTAGCCGTCCTCGGCGTGCTCGATGATCACCTTGATTCGGTTGGTCGTGCCTTTACCTGCTGCTTTCATGACAAATTCCTGAATTGACGGGGGCGCTTCTTCACGGTTCCCAAATTATGATACCTTCCGGACAGGAGCAGAGCAATATTCGCCCGGCGGACGTTTGGAAATATCTTTGACATAATATCGCGCATCAACGATACTATGTGCAATGTGGTATTTCGCAGGTGGACAGCCCGTAAGGGCTGGCGTGAAAATGACCCCGAAAGGGGTTGTTTCATTTTTGCGGTTCTTGATCCATATCCGTATTGTTACTTAGTCGCACTGTTGATGTGCGGTAACTGTATAACAGTTTCTACAGTATTTATAGATCACCTGCACGTATTCGTTTTGCGTAAAACTGCGCCCATCGCCGCTGTCGTCGCCGATCGACGCAAGAAGGGACATTGCCTTTCTACACAGTGGACAAACCGTTCGTCTCAGAGGTTGAATCACGAATGGTTCGCCTCCTACCTGATGTCCAGGAACGCACAAGTCGTGATGCTCTTGCAGGCACTCCCGCCCATCTATCTCATCACGATTCAGCGCCCTGATTATTCGTTGGTCTTCATTCGGGATTTCCTCCAACGTAACAGGCATCCCCGGAAAGTGGACTGGATAGTCGGAGTAGGGAAAGTCCGTTTGTACACCGCCATTACCATAGTGCAGTAACTCTATCGTGCCGTCTGCACGTATCTTGTAGCTAAACTCATCTTGAGCAACATTACATGTCCAGCAAAACAGCAGGGGCAAGGCTTCGAATGGGCTGTCTTCGAGTTCTAATCTGGGATCGGCAACGTCTAATGAAAGAAATTTCAGAAGCGGTTTGTTACAATTCGGGCAGGAGGCTCCCTGTAGATTATTTGGACCGCAAAATTCATGATGATAGGAGAGGGTTATTTCTACGTTTCTACCAAAACGCACGAAATACCCTTTTGTCGGGATAGATTCAACAGACATAGCGACCTCTGTCAGTTCAGCCCTTTAGGGCGAAAGATTTGTAGCCCGGCCCGTAAGGGCCGGGGACAGGTCCAGCCACCTTTTCGGCTCAGCCCCGTATGGGGCGACACAACGTCCTCATGCCCTATGTGCCGCCCCATACGGGGCTTACGACTCGCTGGCGGCCTCAAACACCCCGCCCTCACGGGCGGGGCTACAAATCTTTCGCCCTCCGGGTTTGTAAAAAATCGGTCCTGATGATTGTTAACGATATAATACTCCCAATGGCGTCTAAACGCGAGAAGGTGTTGGCGGGGCTGCGGGAGAAGGCTGCGGCGCTGCCGGTGGGGGCGGGGGTGTACCTGTTTAAGGACTCGGCTGGGCGGGTGCTGTATGTCGGGAAGGCGAAATCGCTGCGGGCGCGCGTGAGCAGTTATTTCCAACCCGCAGCGGACCTGGTCAAATCGCGCGGGCCTGACATCGCCCGAATGATTGCCGGGCGAGTGGCTGATATTGACGTTCTCGAATGCGACAGCGAAGTCGATGCCCTGCTTCGGGAAAATCGCCTGATAAAAGACATCCAGCCGCCGTTCAACGAGCGCCTCAAAGACGGCAAATCCTACCCGTACCTGCAAATCCGCACCGCCGAGGCCTTCCCGCGTGTGGAAATTACACGCAAGCCGATGACGAAAGGCATGAAACTCTACGGGCCTTTCGTGGCGGTGGCTGACCTGCGTGCGGCGATTCCGCTGCTCCAGCGAGTCTTCGGCTTCCGCACGTGCAAACTGGACATTGCCGAGGCCGACGATAAGCGGCCCGCCTTCCGCCCCTGCATCCTGCACACAATCAAGCAATGCAGCGCGCCGTGTGCGGGGAGGATTTCCAAGGCAGACTACCGCCGCGACATCGGTAATCTTCGGCGGTTTATGGAATCGAAGGGAGCGGTCGTCTCGCGCCGGCTCAGGAAGGAGATGGACCAGGCATCCGATTCGCTCGATTTCGAGCGGGCGGCGACGCTGCGGGACCAACTCGTCGCGCTGGAGGGCCTGCAGAAGCGCGGGCTGGTGGCAGAGCACCCCCAGCCTGAGGTGTTTTACGTTGACCCGGCTGAGGGATTGGCGAAGCTGGCGGAATTGCTCGGCAGGGACGCCCCACCGCGGACGATCGAGGGTATCGACATCGCCCACCTCGGCGGCGGCGAAACTGCCGGTTCGCTGGTGTGCTTCATTGACGGCCGACCTTTTAAGAGCGGATACCGGCGGTACAAAATCCGCACAGCCGAGGCCGGCGACGATTACGCCGCTATCGCCGAGGTCGTCGCCCGGCGGTATAAGCGGGCAGGGAAGGATGAGGAGTTATTCCCCGACGTGATCCTCATCGACGGCGGCAAAGGCCAGCTGGCTGCTGCGCGTGAAGCGCTGAAACAACTTACCGTCGCTCCGCCGGCGCTGCTGTCGCTGGCGAAGAAAGAGGAGGTTGTCTATATCCACGGTCGGCCAAGAGCGCTGAGACTCAAACGCAACGACTCCGCCCTCCGCCTGCTCCAGAGCGTCCGCGACGAGGCGCACCGCTTCGCGCAGGCATATCACCACATTCTCCGACGAAAAAAGACACT
>DAOVLS010000305.1 GCA_030631125.1 Planctomycetales bacterium | reverse complement strand
GGCGACGGCGCTGTTAGGCCCGCGCAGTCCCCACAGTATGGCGACGTTCCCGCTGGCGGCATTGACCATCAGTCTGGGGATAGTGAACGGGCTTACCCGCGAGGGATTTCTGTCCAGCAATATCCTGTGCTGGATTTGGAGTGTTTCCAGTCCGCCGATACCGCTCCCTATCAGCACGCCGCAACGGTCCTTGTCGGTGGCGTCGAAGTCGATTTTGCTGTTTTCGACGGCTTCGACGGCGGCGGCGATGGCGAACTGGGCGAAGCGGTCCAGGCGTTTCATCTCGCGCTTGTCGATATACTCGGTCGGGATGCCGGCCCAATCGACCACTTCCCCGCCGATCCGCGAGGCGTACCCTTCGGTATCGAAACGCGCAATGCGCCTGACGCCGCTGCGACCTTCAAGCAAAGCGGTCCAGAAATTCTCAACGTCGTGGGCAAGCGGGTTGACCGTGCCCAGACCGGTAATGACTACCCGACGTTTCGTCATTGTGCAGCGCCCCAGGCCGGCAGAAATACTCCCGACCCGCCATTACCAAGGTTACGCAGATTCCTTCTTGCCGTGTTCCTTGATGTAATCAATGGCCTGGCCCACGGTCTGGATTTTTTCGGCCTCTTCGTCCGGGATGCTCATCTCGAACTCATCCTCGAACTCCATGACCAGTTCGACCGTGTCCAGCGAGTCGGCGTTCAGGTCGTTGACGAACGACGTTTCGCGGGTAATCTCGCTCTTATCGACGCCCATCTGCTCACTGACAATCTCGATGACCTTTTCTTCGATTTCTTCGGCCACTATCTTCTCCTCACTGCAAATAAACCCATGTTCTGTTCCAATTCAATGAGTTCCCTACTCTGGAACTCTACCATAAATGCCGCGGTACTATAGCGGGCGGGGCGGCTCCTTGCAACATGCTGGATGCAAGAGTTTCGCACCGACAATTTTATTTACATGTGCAGCCCGCCGTCCACACTGATTACCTGCCCGGTGATGTAGGTCGCATTGTCGCCGGCCAGGAACGCCACAACCTTCGCTACGTCGCTCGGCTGACCCATCTTTTTCAGCGGGATCAGCGCCAAAGCCATGTCCTTGGCCTGCTGTGGCAGAGCGTCGGTCATCTCCGTGGCGATGAAGCCCGGTGCGATTGCGTTGGCGCGGACGTTTTTGCCGGCCAGTTCCTTGGCCGTGCTCTTGGTCAGCCCGATAAGACCGGCCTTGGATGATGAATAATTCGCCTGACCACGGTTGCCCTCGATGCCGCTGAAGGACGCCATGTTGATAATTGCGCCTTCGCGTCGCCGAATCATGTGCCTGGCGACGGCGCGGGTGCCGATGAACGCGCTGGTCAGGTTGACCTTCAGGACCAGTTCCCAGTCCTCGTCGCTCATCCGCATCAGCAGCCCGTCGCGCGTTATCCCGGCGTTGTTGACCAGCACGTCGATTCGCCCGTATTTTTCGGCCACTGCGTCGATAACGGCGGAGAAACCTTTGCTGTCGGTAACGTCCTGAGCGCGGGTATCGAGTTTCTCGCCTGCATCCGGCAGTGCGTCGGGCATTTCGGACAGCAGGTCCTCGCGGATATCGACCGCCACGACGGTCATTCCCATCGCCAGCAGTTGGCGGGTGATTTCCAGTCCGATTCCCCGGCTGGCGCCCGTTACGATTGCAACTTTTTCATTATCGGACATAATATCATTTCCTATTGTGCCATTTCGCCGGCGAGTTTCGCCAGGGCGTCGACGGAGTTGATGCCGACGACCTCGGCCCGGCGTTCAATCCGCCTTATTAATCCGGCAAGTACCCGTCCCGGACCTATTTCGTAAAATCGCTCAACGCCGTCATCCAGCATCCGGCGAACCGATTGCTCCCACCGGACCGGAGAGGTTACCTGGCGGATGAGTTTTTCCTTTATCGATTCGGTTCCATCATGCGGCTCGGCATCGACATTTGAAATTACCGGTATTTCCGGTTGGCGTATTTCGACGTCGGCGATTACCTCGGCGAGTTTTTCCGCCGCCGGTGTCATAAATTCGCTGTGAAAAGCGCCGGCGACCTTCAGGGGAATGGCCCCTTTAGCGCCGAATTCCTTCGCCATTTCCGCAGCCCGTTGGCACGCATCGAGGTCGCCGGAGACAACTATCTGCCCGGGACTGTTGAAATTCGCCGGCGACAGTACCGCACCATCGGCCGCTGCGGCGCAGAGTTCGCCGACTTTCTGCTCGTCAAGTCCGATAATGCTGACCATGCCCGACGGACAGGCCTGGACGGCAGCCTGCATAAATTGTCCGCGATTGGACACCAAATCCAACGCCGAATTGAAGTCTATCGCGCCGGCCCGGTGCAGGGCAGTATATTCTCCCAGGCTCAATCCCGCCGCCATTGTCGCTACGGGAGCGTTCTGGCCCAGCGCCTCATTCATCGCGGCAGCGGCGGCGACTGAACAGACGAATATCGCCGGCTGGGAAATGTCTGTGGCGTCGAGGCGTTCGGACGGACCCTTGAAGCATATCTCGCTCAGCGCATATCCCAACTGCTCGTCGGCAGCGGCGAAAACGTCTCTCGCCGCAGACGACGCATCAGCCAGATCGGACATCATCCCGACCTGCTGAGCGCCCTGACCCGGAAATAAAAATGCGACATTCATAGTAACCTGGTAGGCTGGGACGCAGCAAAGCGCAGTCCCACCTTCCCTGAATTGCCGGGACTCCGCTCCGCTTCGTCCCGGCCTACCTTATTATTTACAGTTTCACTACCGCCCCTGCCCAGGTAAGACCTGCTCCGAATGCTATCAGCAGCACTGTCGATCCTGGTCCGACTCGGCCTATTCGCACCGCCTCGTCCAGTGCTATGGGAATGGAGGCTGCCGAGGTGTTACCGAACCGGTCGATGTTGACATAAACCTTATCCATCGGAAAGTTCAATTTTTCCGTAGCGGACTTGAGAATTCTGATATTTACCTGGTGCGGAACGACGAGGTCCACGTCATCGACGGTAAGATTGCACGCTTTCATGCAGTCTTCCAGTAGCCACTGCATTTTTTCGATGGCGAATTTATAGACGTCCCTTCCCCGCATTTTCAGGTAATGGAGGCGCTGGTCGATCGTCTGCTGTGATGCGGGCAGTTTCGACCCGCCGGCGGGTAGCCAGATGAAGTCCCACCCATTTCCGTCGGCGTGCATAACGGTGTACTGAACGCCTTTTGAGTCATCTTCGGTCGGTTTGAGCACAACCGCTCCCGCGCCGTCGCCGAAGAGGATACAGCTGCCTCGGTCTTCGTAATCAGTGAACCGGCTTATTGTTTCAGCGCCGATGACGAGGCAGTTTTTGAACTGACCGGCCTCAATGAATCGACTCGCTATAGCGAGTGAATAGACGAATCCGCTGCAAGCGGCCGACAGGTCGAACACCGCCGCTTTGGCCGCGCCCAGGTCGCGCTGGATGTAGCAGGCGCTGGACGGGCAGAGTGTATCGGGAGTGATGGTCGCACAAGCGATCATATCCAGTTCGGCCGGGTCGATACCGGCGTTTTCGCAGGCTCGTCGGGACGCTTCGACGGCCATGGTTACGGTTGAATCGTCGTTACCGGCGATGTGGCGCTCCTTGATACCTGTGCGCTTGGTTATCCACTCGTCGGACGTGTCGATCATCCGTTCGAAATCTGCATTGGTAAGCACTTTGGCGGGAACGTACGCGCCGACGCCCGCAATTGCCGCTCGCAGTGGGTTATTCATGAATCGTCTCCGCTTTGTCCCCGCCGGACCAGGCATTCAGTGATGCGGTCGTTGATGCGGGTCTTGGCGAAATCCAGCGTTACGCCGATGGCGTTGGTGATGCCCCTGGGACGACTCGCCCCGTGACAGATAATGCAGATACCGTTGACGCCAAGAAGCGGCGCTCCGCCGTACTCGTTGAAATCGTATTTCTCGCGGATCGTCGTTATGGCGTGCTCGAATTGGCCTGCAAGGTCCGGATTGGAACGGGTCAGTTCAAGGTAGGTTGATTTGAACAGTCCCTCGGCCAGGCCTTCCATAAGTTTCAGAGCCACGTTACCGACGAATCCCTCGGTAACGACGACGTCGCAGGTGCCGTGGAACATCTCCCTTCCCTCGACGTTTCCGACGAATTTCACTTCCGGGTCGT
>DAOVLS010000150.1 GCA_030631125.1 Planctomycetales bacterium | reverse complement strand
ATTGCATCGGAGGAGGAGGATTTTCTGAATATCCGCGTCGAAGACGACGGCATCGGGTTCGACGTTTCGCAACTGGATTGTTCCCGACACGAGACCGGCGGTTTCGGGCTGTTCAATCTCCGTGAGCGTTTGCGACACCTCGACGGCCGGGTCGAGATTGAATCCCACCCCGGCCGGGGAACCGCCGTTACCATCGGCCTGCCAATCAACGCCGAAAAGGAAGCGACAATGGAGAAACTACGTGAGCATACGAATACTGCTGGTCGATGATCACCAAATGCTTCGGAAGGGTCTTCGGGCGCTGCTGGCGAGCGAGCCTTCCATAAAGATCGTCGGCGAAGCAGACAACGGTAGAGCGGCGGTGGAATTCGCCCGCCGCCTGTCGCCGGACGTCATCTTAATGGACGTAACCATGCCCGAACTCAACGGCGCCCTGGCAACGAGCCAAATCCTCTCGGACTGTCCCCATATCAAGGTCATCGCCTTGTCGATGCACTCAAGCGGGCTCCATGTCTCTGAAATGCTGATTGCAGGGGCTTCAGCCTATTTGCTGAAGACCTGCGACCTGGCCGAACTCGTCCACGCAATCAAGGTCGTGGTCAGCGGTCAAAATTACCTCAGCCCGGCCATAACCGGCGGAGTAGTCGAAGATTATGTCCGAGGCATGTCCGCATCAGGTCGGTCCGTCTCGGCAAACCTCAGTAACAGAGAACGGGAAGTGCTGCAACTTCTGGCCGAAGGCAGCACCTCCAAGGAAATCGCACACATGCTGCACGTGAGCGTCAAAACCGTTACCACGCACCGCCAGAACATTATGGACAAACTGGACATCCACAGCGTGGCCGAACTGACCAAATACGCCGTCCGCGAAGGTCTGACCGCGCTTGAGTCCTGATTCACTTCCGCCGATACAAATAACAGAGCGATACCCCAAACCGGCTCACAGAAATACTATTGGACGGATGCGATGATGAAGCGGACATATGGGAAATCACGAATAATCTTCGCAGGACGGATTTTGTCGTTTTTCATCGCAGCCGCGCCTGTCGCGGCATCCGCCCAGCCTGTTCCAACGCCGCCGGAACAGACGGGCATTGTCTATTACCAGGCAACTTTCACCGATGGCGCGGTCCGCGACCTCAACGAAATCCCCAAGGTCAAAAAGGGTATTCGGCGCGTCGTGCGCATCAGCCGATTCGAGCCTGCTGTCAAGGGATACGAGGTTCTATCGACCAAACATCCGATGGTAAAATCCGTACGCCCCGGCCGAACGGTCAAACACGAACTCGCCTGGAACGGCAAGGCATGGGTCGGACCGGAGCAACGACAGGCCGAGTCATTCCCGGCCGGGGCCAAGCCGATGCGCGACGTGATCCGTCGGGAAATTCACAAGACCGAGGTGATCCTCAAGGTTCTGCGTGAACGCCTGAAGCAGCACGATCACGCAGTCGCCGAGGCGGAAAGGAAACTCGCCAAGGCCAAAGGCGCCGACGGTGAACCAGCCGCCAAAGCCGACCTCGAAAAGGCGCGCCGCTCCCGCCGGAAGGTGCTGAAAACGATCACGCAATACGAGCGGCAACTTGAGGCACTCAAGGAGGCGACGGAACACAAGAAACCGGAACGCCCCACCGGTCGGGTCGAGCGCCTTCAGCAGCCGCCGACCAAGGGCAATCTCGGCGTCGTCAAACCCACCACCCATCGCGCCGTCCTGCCGCATCGCCTGCACGTATGGAAACTCAAACGAGGCAGGGGCAAACGAACCTACATAATCGCCATGGCGCACCCGGAGGCAGGCCGATTCGGAGCGTTTTACTATGTCGCATATGCGGACACCAACGGCGACGGCAGACCCGATAAACTAATCGCCCGCTCACCGTCGGCGTCAGCCGACACGCCGGGAAAATGGACACAATGGACCTTCACCACGTCCGAGCCGGTGGTATTCGTCGGCAACGCCTGGCCGGAGGAACACGCCGGCGTCTATTGCCACAGGGCGCCGCCGGGACCGGCCAACTGGCAGGGACTCGACGCCGAAGTTTATGTCGCACCCGTCCTCGGCGTTACACCGACGCGGCGCTGGACCCGGTGGCCATACTTCACCAACATCCGAATCCACGTCAATCAGAACCCCGACGCGGACCCATCAACCAGCGGCGTGAAGATCATCACGAATTGAATAAAAAATGGATGTCGAATAATGAACCCTGGCACGGCAGGCGTGCCAGGGTTTATTATTCAATATTCGTCTTTCAGATACTGATCGCTTTCCATCCTTCGTTGAGGTCTTCGAGAAGATCGATGACTTCACGAATCATTTGCGTGTCGTTCCTTATGCCGGCCTGGAGGAGATGGCGAATCATAAACTGGTAGAGGCGTCTGAGGTCGCCGGCGACGTCGCCGCCCGCTTCCACGTCCAGAACGCAGTTGAGCTCGTTAATAATGTCCGTAGCCTTGGTGATGTACGCGCCTTTACCCTCTATGTTCCCCGCCTCAATTTCCTCAATAGCCTGGTGGAGAAACCTGACGGCGCCTTCGTAGAGCATTACGATCAACCGGCCACGGGGCTGGGTGGTTACTGTGTTTTCTTTATATGCTGTTATTCCGTCCATGATGGTTTTTATCCTTTGTTAGTCGTCATTATTGGTTGATAGCGATTGCAAAAGAGACTCGACCGCCCCCCTCTGGGCGTCCAGCTTCGCCAGCGTCGCTTCCAGGCGGGCAAACCGCGCCCTGAGGTGCTTTTCCTGCTGCTCCAGGCGTCTGGTATGGAGATCGATGGCGTTTTCTATGCTGTCTATCTGACCCTGAAACCCTTCGGTCATCGTGGCTATCGTGCCGGTCTCATCCTCCAGAACGGTATCCATGTGGTCGTATATCATTCCGGCAAAGCCTTTGAGGATGCGAATCTCTGCCGTTTGCGTACCGCTGACCCCGTCCCACACAGCCGAGAAGATCAACCCCTCCTCGGGATTGTCCTCAACGCCCGTAATCGTGCTTCCGTCCCAGGTCGCGTTGCGCCACACGGTCTCGCCCTTGGTTCTGATAAGGGCCTGTGTTATGTCGCCGCTGCCGTTGAAACTAACGCTGACTTCGTAGGTCCCGGCCTCGGTGGTCGCCTCGGCACTGGTGAACTTGATGTAATCGTCGTCGCTGACGCCGCTGGCCAGGGCGCCTACCAGCGACAAAACGCCGTCCAGGTCCGCATCAATGGCGTCGGTCAGTGTATCCGAATCCAGTTCCAGTTTGCCTTCCGCGTCGAACTCGATGCCTATCTCGGCGAACATCGTGTAGGTGTCGGTCCCGACCAGGAACCCTTCAGCGATGCCCGACAGCTCCATCCGCATCCGGCTGAAGATAGCGGTAACTGTGGCGTTGCCCTGAAGTATCCCGCTTGTTTCGGTCTCCTCGTCGTAGCCGGCGTAGTCATCGACCGTATCGACCAGACCGTTGTAAATAGCAACCAGGTTTTCCAGGTCATTCTTCAGGCCGGCGGTGCTCCTGGTCAATGTCAGCGTTACGCTTTCATCGACGCCGGTTGTGTTCTTGAGCGTAAGCGTTACGTCGGGAATGACATCACTGATCGTGTTGGTTGACCTCTCGATCCAGTCGGCGGCGGGGAAGCCGTCAATGCGGACCTGCGCGTTCTGGGCCTGCTGCGTTACCGTCCAGTTTTCACCGACGTCCGGGAAACCGAGCAGCGTCGTACCGGCCTCAATCGTAATACCGTAATCTTCGCCGGTGTCCTTTCCGGACAACACCAGGTGATAGACGCCGCTTCCGCCGTCGTACTGCAACAGGCTGGCCGAGACACCGGGGTTCTCCGCATCGTTGTTAATAAGACCAACCAGGTCAGAAATCGTCGTTCCTTCGCCGGTGTTTATTGTCCGGGTTACGCCGTCGTAGGTATATACGAACGCGCCGCCGGCGCCGTCGGTCTTGGACCAGTCCGTCTCGTCGTTGAGTTCGGCAACGGCGTCGCCGGCAGTCAGCGCGTGGGTCAACTCCCCTATCGGACCCGGTTCCTCCGCCGTCAGCCTCAAATAGTACTGCCCGGCGTCCAATTCCACCGTGGCTGCGTCGTACCCAGCCACAGCCTGACTCCTGACGTTGATAAGGGCCGCTACCTGGTTCAGGGAATAAGTCGTATCGGTTGCGAAGACCACCTCGGCGATGTCGGTCTCATCGCCGAAATCGAAGGTGTATGTCGCCCCGTTTGCGCTTGTGGTGAACCAGGTCGCATCGGCCCCGGCCATGCTGTTGCCGTTCAGGGCGGTGGATTTACTGCTGCCTATCCTGGTATCTTCGGCAGCCAGGCCGTTGGTGTGCACCATGCGCTCACCGGCGGCGAGTTGATTAACCTTGACGTCGTAATTACCTTCGATGGCCCCGCCGGAGGCAGATGCCGTTATGATCGTACTGTCCGAAGACGAAGCCGCTATGCTGATAAGCGTATCCGAATCCCGCAATTGATCGGCAAGGTCCTTCAGTTGCACCAGGCGGGTCTCAATACTATCGACGGCGCTGATCCTGGACTGCCAGGTGGTCTTGCGAATCTCCATCAAGGCCACAGGCCTGGTGTTAATCGCCATCATCCGGGTTACTAATGTTTCTGTATCAATTCCGGAAAATACTCCGGACATTCCGAGGCCGCTCATAATCTGCTCCCGTTTCTCAACCGTACCATTGTAATTTCCTGCACCTTTACCCAAGCATATTATCGAGTCGAGTTCTGAAAACTTGAGTGCTAAAAACGGGGCTGTTTGTTCCGAAACGGGATAATTGAGGACAGATTTGGCTATTCCGGAAAAAGGGCGTAAATAAAAGCCGACTGCGGGGACGTCGAGAGTAGGTTGTACTCTCTCTGTCCCCGCAGCCGGGTTGGTAACAAAGGCGACCTGGGGGGGTCGGTGCTTGGTGCGGTTGAGTAAACAGGCCGCCTTATTTTAGTTATAAACTACTGTTATCCAAGCAGTTGCAGTGCCATCTGGGGCATCATGTTCGCCTGTCCCAGCATGGCGATACCGGCCTGTGCCAGCACCTGGTTCCGCGTCATTGCTGCCATCTCGGTCGCAACGTCCACGTCTGAAATACGGGACTCTGCGGCAGAGAGGTTCTCGGACTGAATGTCAAGAACCGTAACGGCTGCTGACAGCCGGTTCATCCAGTAACCGAGTTTCGCACGGTAACTGTCCTTGGTTCCGATAGCGCTTGTAACCGAAGCCAGGGCGTTCTGTGCGTTGGAGGCGCTGAGCAGGTCGTTACCGGCTCCAGCGGCGCCATTGGTCGAAGGCGAACCGCCAAAGTCGGAGACGTTGTCCAACACAGTCGTGGCGTTTGTGTTATCGATGGTGAACGTGGTGTCGCCGGCAACCTCGGCCTTTATCTGCAGAGAGTAGCTGGCATACTCGGAGTTATAGGTGGCAAATGCCGCAGCATAGGTGGCCGCTGTGTTAATCTCCTGGACCAACTCGTTCAGCGTAATTCCGCTGGCAGCATATGCGTCTAAGTCAGCGGTTACGGGACCGACGACATTGACTTCCGCGAAGTCAAAATTGAACATATCCGCCGTACCGGCCGTGATGTTGGCTGCCGCGATGTACTCATCGCCGGCATTCGCGACCGTCTTCAAGTGCGTCCAGACTTCCTTGACGGCCAGTGTGGTGTTGACGCCGAGCGTGGTGGCATCCATGACCTGCGGTGTGATTGTCAGCGTTCCCTCACCGAGGTGGATGTCGATGGTGTCGGTCGAGTTCAACAGTTCCTTCTCGTTAAACTTCGTCGCACCTGCGATACGGGTGATCTCGTCCGACAGTTCGGAATACTCACTGTTCATAATCGCGCGCTGGTCGGCTGAATACGAGTCGGTCGATGCCTGCTCTGCCAGTTCCTTCATACGAATGAGGATTTCGTCGATGGCGGCCATCGCACCTTCACCCGTCTGCAGCATACTGATACCGTCCTGTGCGTTCCTGGACGCCTGGCGGAACATAGCCACGTCGGCCCGGATCAACTCTCGCACGGCCAGGCCTGCCGCGTCGTCCCTTGCGGAGTTAATCCGCAGGCCGGACGAAAGCCTTTCGACTGACTTGGACAGGGCGTCATAGTTCCTGCTCAAGTGTCTGGCTGCATTGTCAGCCATTATGTTGTTCTTGATCGCTAGCATGTAAGCTCTCCTTTAAAATCAGCGTTCTTCTGACATAACAGACCAACGCAGCCTGTTT
>DAOVLS010000008.1 GCA_030631125.1 Planctomycetales bacterium | reverse complement strand
ATCAACTTTTCCACTGCTTGCTGCGCATGAAAACCGATAACCGTGTTTGATGCATTATCGTCTTTCGATAATCGTTCCAGCACGTACTCGTCTTCGGCTGACTTTTCCATCAGAAGCCGAGCATGCTCATGCGACTTTGTCATAGAACCGCCCCTCTTTGGCCGCTTCGTAAATTACCGTGTTGGGCGTATCGCGCCATTCTTCAAATACCTTTGCGCTGACTACAAGCACATCTGCGGGAACCTTTAAGGGACGCAGCACCTTCCGCAGGCGAACCATCTCGCCGTAACGGTCCTTTACTCTCGGCTCGACGACAAGGAAGTCCAAGTCGCTGTCAGGACCAACCTGCCCGCGAGCACAGGAACCGAAAAGAATTACTTTAGAACCCGGGGCGGCGCTAAGAAGCAAATCAACCGCTTGCGTGATGGTCTGTTCATCTATCATGGAGTTGGCTCTTTCTTGTGTTGCACCAGCAGCAGGTTCAAGCCGCATCGCAGGCGGACGTTGGTCAATTTCTTCTCAAACGCCGTTCGCATAGCAGGCTCCATTTTTATATGCACATTATACGCGGTTCTGCGATGAATACTAAAATTTTATCTTTGTGTTCTTTGTGTGCTTTGTGGTTTATTCTTTTTTAGACGCCCAAAGTGATGAGCAGTTCCGAAAAACATATCGCCGATGAACAGATGCCCGAAGCGGTGCGGAAACGCTTTGCCTCTAAAAAGCGGCGGAAGAGGATTATCCTCGCAATTCTGGCGGCATTGCCTTTTGTGCTGGTCGGGTGGTGGCTGTGGAGCAATGACGCCGGCGACAGGGCGATACAGACGGAGATCGACCGCTACCGCGCCGCAGGTCAGCCGATTTTTCCTGCCGACTTCGACCCGCCCCCGACACCCGACGAAAACAACGCCGCTCTGGCGCTGAAAAACGCCTACGCCGCTTTGGACATCGACCTTGACGCAGACCGCTATGAATTTGCGATATATTGCAGCCCGAAAAAGATAGCGAAACATCACGACGAATTTCGAGGGATTATAAAAACGAATTCCGAGGTCTTTGAGTTGGTCCGCCAGGCCCGTTCCATGACCGGCGCAGATTGGGGCATCCGACTTCGAAGTCCGATGATTCTCGTCCTCCTGCCGAACCTGGGTGACCAGAAGCGTCTTGCGAAGTTCCTGTGCTCAATGTCCATTTATTACCACCAGACCGGTAACGACGCTGAAGCCGTTGAGTTACTCCGCGATGCACTGGCGGCGGCAGGGGCCATGCGAAAGAGGCCAATCCTGCTTGGTTACCTGGTCGCCATTGCCGCAGATGCCCTTGCCTGCTCGGTCATCGAAGACATCATAGTGGACTTGCAGATACATCGTCCGGGTGCGGCCACATCAGCCTCGCCCAAAGCCGCAAGCAGAAAGCAGATTCAGGCGCTGATAAAAAACCTGCTGGCCGAGGAAGATATCTGCAACGCTGCCCGGCGGGCCTTTTACAGCGAGCGCGCCTGCGTATTCGATTTTGCGATGCTTTGCCTCAACGGCAGGTTAGATTTCTCCTCCATAGGCATTTCTTCCCCGTCCGGCCTGAACGCGGTGGAAAAGACCGGAGTCCTCAAGCCGTTTCTCAAAGAGGACACTGTTCGGATGCTGCGGCACATGACAGCCCTGGCAGAGGCGGCGGGACAGACTAACTGGCCTGCGGTGAAAGAAAAGATGCCGGAAGACCCGCAGGTTCGGGGGTTACTGAAGCGACTAACGCACATGTTCAGCAACATGCTCCTGTCGTCGCTTAGCCGGGCGACGGAATTGGATTTCCGGGTGCGGGCGATGCGGCGGATGGCGGCTGTGGCGCTGGCGATTCGGCTTTATGAGATAGATAATGGACGCCGACCGGCGAAACTCGCCGACCTCGTGCCGAAGTATCTCCCGGCTGTGCCGGACGACCCGTTCGACAACCCAGGCCAACCGCTCCGCTACCTCCCCAACGCGCAGCGGCCTATCCTTTACAGCATCGACAGCAACGGGAAGGACCAGGGCGGCCAATACGCCGAAGACCCCGAAGACCCTCCCCAATATGATGATTACGACATCCCGTTTTTCCTCAACGGCGACAGACCCCGCCGCGAAGAAGAAGAACCGGCGACACAACCGACCTCCGCACCGAGGCCGGGGGGACGGCGTAACCGAGGTCAAAGCCCGATGCCGTCAACCATGCCTCGCTGAAGCCTGTCCCATCAGCCTCATCCATTGACAAAACGTCCGGACGGCGTGCTATTCCACGACGAACATCACCGGTCTTGCCGCAGTTTGCTGCTCCGGCTCGTAGTACGGATAGAGCGTCGTCGGGACGGCCACCCTCGGGCGAAGTCCGGCGCTCGCACCATCGCTCGCACCAAAATCTGACCGGGGTGGTCAAACGGCGGCAAAGTCTGGCAAAATGGCGAAGAATCCCGTCGGACGCAGCCGGGGGCGCCAGCACCAACTGGAAGTACGACACCTCCGATTCGGAGAAACTCGTGATTGAGTGCCTGGTTCCCGAACCGGCGACGATGTCACTGTTGGTTCTGGGTGGTCTGGGTGTCCTGATCCGGCGTCGTAGAAAATAGTAAAAAAGTAACGGGGTCGGAAGAAGCCCAGTCCCCTGGGGACTGGGCTTGACCCCTATGCGTGTGCAAGAACCACAAGTGGTAAATCAATCTCTGCCTGCAGCCTACGGAGTTTTCTTCTCCTTCTCTGTGGGCTGTAGGCTAATAAAGCAAGGATGCAACTATGATAAAGCAAGCGACTCGTACTTCGCAGCGAAGCGCTGCTTCGCAGAGTAGTAAAGGTTTCACGCTCGTAGAACTCCTTGTGGTTGTGGCGATTATTGCGCTGCTGGTTTCGATTCTCCTTCCGACGCTTGGCAAGGCCAAGGAGCAGACGAAGATTGTCATGTGCCTGTCGAACCTCAGGGGTCTTGGCCTGGGCTACAGTATGTACACCCTTGAAAACAACAATTGGTATCCCCAGAGTTGCGGCGCCGGCGGCTACGATCCCACGTGGGACTACGTCCTGATGAACTACTACGGCAATCGCAAGTTGCTCCGCTGTCCCGCCGATCCGCCCAGCGGCGACCCTTACGCCAACTGTAGTCGCAAGGAGAGGTGGGATGAGGCGCTCTGGCGGGACGAGGTGGCCGGAGAGTTTAGAAAAATGCCGGAAAAAGACCGCTTTGCCCGTTCCTACGCGATGAACGCCAACGTATGCTCGCAAGGCCCGTCATGGTGGGACCCGACCTGGCCCCGGTATGTCCACAAGACATCGCACGTTACGCATCCGGACGAGACTATCATGCTGAGCGAGGCATGGTACTGGAGTTACAATCCCGGCGGCTACGTTGTTCCGAACATCCACAACGATTACGCCGGCTCCCACACCACCCTCGGCTATGGTAGTTCCTCCTACTTTCATAATATGGCCCGTGGACCGACCTTCGACGTACATCGCAACAACGACGCCGCGAACTATCTCTTCTGTGACCTTCACGTGGTCACGCTGTCGGAAGATGACCCCAAACTTTTCGACTCCTTCGGAGGATACGAGTACTACTACTTCAGGGTGAATAAATAAGCAGGCTGGCTCGTGGTGGTATGCTTCCGGCGGACAACCCCAACCTCACCAATGAAACCGATTAATATTACTGGCGGCGCGAAAAATAAGGCTTAACCCTCCCCTGACTCTGAGAGAAAAACGGTCAAATCTAAAAAAGCCGGACAATTCGATCCATGAAAGTGTTGAACCAGTGTTCCCGTAAGGTTTCGCGCAAAGCCGAGGACACCCAATTAAGTACGTCGGATACTTTTAAAGGAGAGCGTCATGATCAGAAGAAGAGAATTGAGAAACGTGACGGTGTTGTGTGCAATCGTTTCGTTCGTGTTGTCGCTTTGTCTTTCATCCGTGCCGGCATGGGGTGCGACCTACTACGTATCTACGGAGGGCAAGGACAGCAATTCCGGGATCTCGCCCAAATTCGCATGGAAGACGATAACCCATGCTGCCAAAGTAGCCAAGGCCGGCGACCTGGTGAGGATCAAGGCCGGCGACTATGGGCACGAGAATGTCGAGATAAAGAACTCAGGCACGGCCGAAGCCCCCATCAGGTTCGAAGGTTACGATGGGCAGGTAAAGATAGAAGGCTCGGTAAAGACGGTGAAGGGGCGAGCGAGGTTTGGGAGGGGCGGCGTTAAGATCAGCGGCGAGCATGTCAAATTGAGCGGTATCACGGTGCTCAAGTACGGCACGGGAATATCACTCGGCGGCCACCACAACACGGTGGAAAACTGCACCGCTGGACTCTGCTCGTGGTCTGCGATTTCCGTGGGCGGGCATCACAACGAAGTGAGGCACTGTACGGCGTACAACTGCGGTATGACCAATATCTTCGTGGGTGGCCACGACAACACCGCCGCAGACTGCTGGTCCTACTGCCATCCGCGTCTGATCGGCATAATTCCAGGCGTGGACACGGGCACGGATTACTGCTACGCCTCCTGCAGCGCCCGGAACATCCACTATATCAGATGCCGCGGGGACGGCAGGCTCGTCAGCGGCCACGGTCTTGAATTCACCCGCGGCGGGGCGAAAGCCGGCGACCCCGAATCCCGCGGCTGTATTAACTGCCGTGTAACCGAGTGCGAGATGTACAACTGCTGGACGCTCTTCGGGGCCCGCCATGGATCCAGGGACATCACGTTCACTGACTGCTACGGCGCGTCGAGGATTAGGGCCACGGCCGATCTGAACGACCTGCCGGCATGGTGCAGACATTCGATCGACTGGAACAGCCATGGTTTTTATATTCGCACCGGCGCGCACAACGTCCTGGTGAAAAACTGCCGCGTCAGGGGCGTCCGCTGGGGCCTGGATGCAGATGACGCCAGGAGGCGCTGGAAGAAAGAGAAGATAACCAGGAACGTTACTTTTCAAAACTGCATTGTCACGGAGTGCATTTTCGGAGTCCAGGCGGCGGCCCCGAATACCAGAGTCCTCAACTGCCTGATCGCGCGCAACAAGTACGGCATACTGATCGACGTTGTAAAGGACGTGTCCGTAAAGAACTGCATCATCTACCAAAACGCCGTAGCAATTCGGGGCAATGAGCCGACGGCAAAGATTACCCATTGCAACCTCTGGAGCAATGAGAAGAAACTCTTCGGAAAGGGCAGGGAGACTTGGGCCAGCGGCAGTCGTTGCTATAAAAACGAGAAGGAACTTGAGGGAAAGGCGATGAGCCTCGGAGCGGACTGCATCTCCAGGGATCCTCAGTTTGTGGCCCGTAACACAAGATGGGGAGTAATCCCAGGCCCCTTTAATGATAACTGGCGATTGAAGGATACGAGTCCTTGTAAAGACATGGGGCCGTATGCAGCCGACCCCAAGGCATCCATAGGGATGAGATAAAGGCGGTTTAAACAGCCGGGGAAACGTCAAGTCGTCTATGTCTGAAAGGAGAAAAAGATGAAGAAATCACCAACGATGAGTAGCGCGGTGAAAGTAGTGGTGGTCGGTCTGATTTTGGGATGTTCGCCGGTAATGGGCCCCGTGTCGGCGCTCGCTCAGGAGGACGCCCCGAAAGTCCGCCTCTGGGATACGGGCAAGATATACTTGGAGAAAAACCCCCGGCTGGCGGTGTTCAAGGATCGAGGCAACTGGAAGCAGATGCCCTACGGCACTACCGGCCACAGGAAGCATGCCGACAGCGACCTGATAATCGAAGGCGACACCTTTTACCTGTTCCTTTTCGGCAACAAGCAGGACGGCCCCGATCTGCTGCCCAAGCGCGGCAAGGGGGTGGGTAAACCCTGCGAACTCTACAAGGTGCATCAGAACAGCACGGGCATTCGCAATTTCGGCTACGGCACGAGATCGGGCCGGGTGAATATTCTGAAGAACACCGCCAAAGAAATCGTGGTCGAGCACACCGGGCTGGGACACATCGCGTCTCAGTCCATCGTGACCACGTATCGCGCGGTCGCGGGCAGGCCGTGGCTGGAGGTCAAGCCTGTGGTGTTGGCAAACCAGCAGGGGATGTACAGCAAGTCGCGCATCTGCGCGTATGTAAGGCAGAACGGCGACGATCTGGTCATGGATTCAATGCGGGCGCCGTACCGGGAGGACCTGAAACTGCCGGCCCCGCCCGGCACGATGGGGATCATCAGTTTCAGCCGGCGATCCGGCAGGAGGAGTGGCCATGACTTCATGTGGTTTATGACCTTTCCGCCCGGCGTCGAGAAGCATCCTCTTACCCACCTGGGCTTTTCGGCCGACCCGACCGCCCATCACGAAGAGCCGCCACTGGGCGACCGGAATTTCCCCACCTATTTGGGGCACGGCGGCATATTTAGAGAAGACGGATACCCGGGCCGGCCATGCATGGGAGCACAGTACGCGTATCTGGGAAAAGGCGGTGTCTTCATCAGCGCACTGAACGACTCCAACAACTGGGGCCGCGAGGATATATGGCGCGATATGAAGAAGGGCCAGACCTACACGACACGCTTTAAGGCGCCCTATGCGGGCCAGTGGAAGATGGCGGCGAGGCTCGTCGGCGAATTGGACACGTCCGGCCGAGTCAACCTGGTGAAGGACCCCGGCGCCGAAGGCAAAGCGCGTGTGCGTATCAAGGGATATGATCTGCCTGTGGGCTGGGGGCTTGGCAGGGACGACACTTCCGAGTTCGGCGTGACCGACAAGGAAGCGCACAGCGGGAAGCACTCGGTGTACATGAAAATGACGAACAAAACACCGTGGGGCGTGGTTGCCGGATATGTAGCCATCGGCTCCATGGACGGCAGCAGCGGCGAGCACGCCATTGACGCCAAGCCGAACACCACCTACTATTTTTCCTTCTGGGTAAAGAAGGCCAAAGGGTGCACGAGGTCGGTCAATGTTGTCCCCCATGGTTGGAGCGAACCGGTTGATAAGCACGCCAGCCTCTACGTGCTCATGTACAATCGGAGTTCGCATGTCCGCAAAGGTGACGTGTCAGCGGACGGATGGCAGAAGGTCGAGGGATGGTTCACAACGGCGCCGGACACCCGGAAGATATCTGTCGCCATTGAATTCTACGGGACTCCCAGGCAGCTGCCCATAGGCACGACTTTCTGGGTAGACGACATATTCCTGGGGCCTATGACTGAAAAGACGCCGACTCGTTACGTCCACAGCAGGGTAAAGGTCAAGGCCGGTCAACCGTTCACATTTCGCAGCCCCTCCGACGGCAAACTGGATTACCTCCTGCTTTACCTTTGGGACCGCACAGCCAAGACGCCCAAGTCGGTCTGGACGCCGATGGATGTGTATCGGGAAGCGATTCAAGGGAAAAAGCAGTAAATGCGTCGCACCGGTTGAGTAATTTCTAGTGCGTAAGTATGAGTTTTTTTAACTAAAAGGTTACAGGATTGATGAAAGGAGACTTGAAAGCCATGTTCCAGACGAAGATGAAGACGGCGTTATCGACCTGCGCAGCATTGGTGGTGGTAATAGGTTGTACGGGGCTGGCACAGGAGGCGGCTAAGCCGTCGCCTGCAAAAAACATTGTTTACGTCGCCACCGACGGCACCGGTAACTATAAAACGGACGGGACCGATGATCAGGTCGAAATAAACCAGGCCCTCCTGGACATTCACAAGAAAGGCGGCGGGACCGTTCATCTCAAGAAGGGAACATACACAATCGGCGATTCAATAGTCATTTACAGTGATACTATTCTCGAAGGCGACGGCTGGACCAGCGTAATAAAACTGAAGGACCACGCCGGCTGGCCCCGGTACAAGGCGCTCGTGACGAACGAAAAACGTGCGCATCGCGCAAAAGGGGTGAACGCCAACATTACGATTCGCAATCTGAAAATCGACGGCAACCGAGGTAAGCGGGTGGGTCGCAAATGGAGTAACCAGGAACCGGGGTGGGGCGGAGGGTACTACAGCGGAATCGGATTGAGGAAGGTCAATGGCGTAGTTTTGAGCGGCCTGTGGATAGGCAATAACCTCAATGATCAGATTGAGCCGTCTTACTGCAAAAACATAACGGTACGGGACTGCACCCTGGAGGATGGCGGGCACGATTGCATAAAGTTCTACGGGTGCGATACGGTTAGAGTTCTTAATAACAGGATGATTATTCGCTGTAACTGCGGAGTCCGCCTCTACGGCACCAACCACGCCGTAATCAGAGGGAATATTATCCACCCTGTCCTCGCGCCCGTAAATGGAAAGGGCGGCAATGGAATACAAATTCAGTACTCCGGGGGAGAGATGAACGACATCCTGATCGAAAGGAATACGATTTTCGGCGTAATGGGTGGAGGTATTCAGACATGGACCGAAGACCTGCCCAAAAAATCCGGTATCTGTAGTATTACAGTAAAAAACAATGTTTTTTATCACTGTCGCGCAGGCGGCATAAGAAATCACAATTTCGACATGCTCGTCGAGAATAACACCTTTTTCATGAACAAAAAGTTTGGTATTGGGTTCAGCGGTCATTACAGAGGCGGCCCTGTCGTCAATGATTTCCTCGTTATTGTTACAGCAAGGAATAACATTGTTGTGAATAATGTCGGCTATGGTTTGGCAACATCGGGGTTCAGCAACGCCCGCATCTTAAGTTCTCACAACAACGTGTGGAAAAATGCCGGCGGCGGCAGGATCAAAGCGGGCGGGAACTACGATAAGAATGTAAAAATGGAGCATGATATTTCCGTTGATCCCAGGTTTGTCAATGCTTCCGTTCCATTTGGTTCCGGCCCCGGGCAATTGAAGGTTGATCTTCATCTCAAATCCCGGCATGGAAGATGGGACGGGAAGAAATGGCTCAAGGATGATGTAACAAGCCCCTGTATAGACGCAGGAGACCCGAAGGCTGTATACAGTCACGAACCTCTTCCAAACGGTAAGAGAATTAATATGGGTGCTTATGGCAATACCAAAGAGGCGTCAAAAAGCACCGGAATGGTCAGGGGCACAATTTCCGGAAAAGTTACCGATAAGGAAACCGGCAAGCCCGTTTTGGGGGCGAAACTGTCCACAGGCGGCTACTTCGGGACAACCGATGCCGGCGGAAACTATACCATTCTGGACGTCCCTGCCGGCGAATACAGCCTGAAGGTCTCCGCTATCAAATACGTCGAACAGGCCCAAAAGGTTAAGGTATCAAAAGACGGCAAAACCGTCTTGGACCTCGGTCTGGTAATGGAAAAAGTTCCTCCAACAGTAAAGAGCCATTCGCCAGCGGGAAAGAGTTCCATAGGCAAGATAATTATCGTTGCATTCAGCGAACCGATGAACGTCGGTTCGGCGGAGAAATCATTTTCTGTTTCCCCATCCACGGCGGGATCGTTCAGATGGATAGAAGATACTATGTACTTTATCCCTGAAAAGTCTCTGGAATATGGGACAAAGTACAGGATAACAATAGAAGGTGCGGAGGATTTAGCCGGCAACAAACTCAAATCTCCTCATGTCCGGGAGTTCAGTACGCTCAGCAAGGCCGAGCACCTTGTAGGCGAATGGCGATTTGAGGAAGAATCAGGTAACACTGCCAAGGATTCTTCCGGCAGAGGTAATCATGTTACCCTGAAAGGTAACCCCGCCCGCGTGGAAGGCAAGGTCGGCAAGGCCCTTGGTTTTGATGGCGTAGATGACCTCGTTGAGGTTCCTCACAATGACAGCCTGATTGCCCGTGAGGAAATTACTATCGAGGCTTGGGTAAAACCCGATTACCAGAAAAAAGCGGTGCAGGGTCATACCGGAATAGCGGGGAAAGCGCACAGATGGGACACAGGCTATCTATTGGCATTCTACAACATCAGGGGTGGGTATAGACCTTGGCTGGCGTACGGAACAATCTGCGAGGGAAACCCAAAGCGTAAGTCGGTGAATTTCAGTCGTGAAGGGAAGAAATTCGGCTCATGGGTGCATCTGGCCGCGACGCGGGACTTCCACGGCAACGTGAAAACCTATATTGACGGTGAACAGACTAATGCTGTCAGCACCGACCCGGTAAAGGAAGTAATTGCCGGCAGTGAGCGGGGCGCCTTTCGGATGGGATACTATGCGAACGGCCGGCCTTTCAAAGGTATTATTGACGAGGTCAGGATTTACAACCGAGCGCTGTCGCCGGCGGAAATCAAGGCCGATTTCGGGCGCACTAAATGATGACGAAAGGAAAGTATCATGATCGGGAAAAGGCCGATGAGAAAGGTTGTCGTACCGTTCGCATTCGTTGTCATCTCGGTGTTGGTCTGTCTTCCGGCCGGGCTGGCTTGTGACGCAACCCACAACGTATCCACAGATGGCAATGACAGCAACGCGGGAACCTCGTCGAAACTTACCGGGAAGACGACGCCCCATGCGGCCGGGAAAGTGCAGGCCGGCGGGGCCGACCGCCGGGAGTTGTCCAGGATATCTCATAGAGGAGTTGTTATGAAGACCGAGGCCGGCAGACATCTTGTGGCGCGAATAGGAAAAGTGGAAGCACGTTTTGACCGGGACCGGGGCTGGGCGCTCAGCAATCTCCTTTTTGACAGGGATGGCGACGGCGATTTCAGTGAGGAGAAGAATGTCCTCACGCACCTCGCCTTGGTCTTTGATCTGCGTTGCCGGGCCGAGAAGGGCGCCGAGGACTCCAGCCGGTGGGTTCTGGCCAGCCAGTTGCACGGGGAAGGCAGTATAAGGATCATCGAGCAAGGTTCCCACAGGCTGGTTATCAGATGCATGTTCACTATCAGGGACGCACGTCAGAATTTTCATGGTGAGGGGTTCGAGGAATTCTACATCTATCCGGAGGGTGAAATCTTTATGGCTGTCGCGGCAAGGATCGTCGATCCCTCATCTCATTCGCAGCTGCGCAGCGTGTACATGGAGATGGCGTTTCCGCACGAATATACGAAGGCTTACCTGGGCAAGAAGCAGGAGGAGGTTCTGAAGCTTTCAGGTAAGCCGACAGCGTGGGCGGGATCTTTCGATGACCTTCCCAGCAAATACGTAGTCCTGGAAGGTCAGAGCGGTATAAGTGTAGGCACTTACTGGAAAACGCATACCGGAAAGGACGTGGATACCAAGTCGGTACTTGCAACTAGGACCAAGGATCCCAAGGCGCCGAAGTTCGAGACGTTCCCCCAGTTCTTTGATCAGATATATGGCCCGCCCGGCTGGAAGAGGGAGTCTTCCAGCGGCATAGCCGTCGTATCAACCAAAAAGACTCAGCAGATCAGGTATTACTGGAAGAAGGATTCCATCGAGGCGTTGAAGCAGAGAAGAAGATATAAGGCTCTTTGCTGCCTGTCGGTGGCCGGCAGTCCCGGAAAGATCAAGGAACGCTCCTATGCTCACAGGAACCCGCTGGCGCCAAGCGTCTCCGGCGGTCGTTTCAAGTATTATGATGAGATAGACGGGGTTTATCTTGTAAGAGCGGATAGTGGAAGCCGGAAGGTGCGTATCTCGTTCGACGCTGCGGGCGAGAGGAACCCAAGGGACGTCAGGATTCGTCTCTTCGGCCTGGGGGGTATGGGAGCGGTTCTATGTAAGCACAACGGTAAAAGTCTCGTTCCACAACTTGTCTCTATGGGCCTGAACATTGACGATGTTATGTGTCCACCGATAAAAGAATCGGACGGCCCCGCCCAGGAGGCGATCGTGAGCCTGCCACTCAAGAAGGAAACCCCTACAATCGTTGAGATCGAGGAGACCAAAGGAATACACGCTACATACCAGAAGAAATCGGACGGACAAAACGTCCTTATCTGGAGCGACCAATCCAGTGAAGTGCCGAATCTCATATTTTCTCTTGCCGACAGCAAGTTGAGGGATTTCAGGAAGTGGGGGAAGAAGGAGGTTGGTATCCGGGAAATGGGGCTTTACTGGATGGCTTGCGGGTACTGGATTGAGAACCGCCTGCCTTCCTATTACCACTGCAATATGGTCAAGGATTTTCAAATAACCAAGAACGGACCTGACAGTGTGAAGTTTTACTTCAAAAGCGAGAATGTAACGGGGGCGGCGGTCTCGGAGTATTGGGTGGAGATCCCGTACAGAAAGGATGTCCTGAGAGTGCTTTTTAAGACAAGGTTTTCGTTCAAGTCCGACTGGTATTCACATGCGACCCACGGAGCGAGTCTGGAATTCTGCGACTTCTTTCCGTTCAAGTTCGCGGATCAAAAAACGTGGTGTTACGACCAGGTCTTCTACCGGGACGCCGGGGGAAACGTGAAGACCCAGCCGACAGGCGTCGGTAAATACGAGGTTTACAGAGGGAACGGGTTCGGGCTGCTGGCCGGCAGTAGGGGCAATGTTGTTTTTGTGGTGACAAAGTACAGCACGGGCAGATTGAAACTGAAACCCGTCTCGTATCCGTGCCCTATGTGGGCGGACCTTCATGTGCAACTCGACGGGCCGGGGGGCGGCCGCATGAGGAAAGGCGATTCCTACGAGGTTGATTATTTCATCGACATATTCGGCGATGAGACGACAAATACCGAGAATCTCCAGAAGGTTTTGGGCCGATGCCGGCCTGATGAGACCATTGTGGACATCATTTATGACCGAAATGGTAAAATGCGGGATGTGAAGACTGTTTCGAAATAGTGGAGTTCCTGCCGTAAAGATGATATTGATTATGAAATTGAATGTTTTTGCCTTTGCAGTTTTTCGTGTGGGTGTTATTGTTTGCGCCTTGTTGCGCGGACCGCCGGGGCGGCCTGCATGATAGATGAGGCAGGAGAAGTCATGCGAATCGACTGTCACTCGCACTGTGATGCGGCATGGAGCGTCCATTGTGTTGCGGACTATGCCCGCCGGCTTGGAATAGACAAGGTCTGCTGCTCCCGTCCAATCGGCGACAAGCCGGTCCGTTCCAAAAAGGTCCGCGCCGCCAACAATAAGATCCTCGCGGCGATGCGGATGTATCCCGACATAATTATCGGCCAGTGCTTCCTTGATCCGGGAGACATCCGCTTCGCCCAGGAAGAGATTACCCGCTGCGTCGTAAAGGGCGGGATGATCGGTCTGAAGTTCTATCACCAGTACCGAATGGACGACCCGGTATTCCATCCGATAATCGAGCGCTGCATCGAGTTGGGCATTCCGCTTCTCATGCACGCCGGCCACTGCACCGACCCGGACATAATGCGCAGCCAGCCGCGACTCAGCGGGGCCGAGCACTTCATCGCCCCTGCCAAGTTGTATCCCGAGGCGGTTTTCATGGTCGGGCATATCGCCGGCGGGGGCGACTGGCTCTGGCAGATAAAGGCGATGCGACAAGCGCCGAAGAACGTCTATATGGACACCAGTGGCAGCGTTATCGACGCCGGCATGATCGAAAAGGCCGTCCGCGACATCGGCGCCGAGCGACTGCTGTTTGCCACCGACGGGTCCACCAATCAATCTGTGGCCAGGATAGAAGAGGCTGACATCACGCAGCGCCAGCGCGATATGATCTGGGGCGAGAACTTCCAGCGGATACTGGATATGAGGAAAGTGTAAGCCATGATTTACGACGCCGACACATGGATTGGTAATTGGCCCTTCCGCCGCCTGCCGCACACCACCGCCACGGACCTGCTGCGGCAGATGGACGCCAACGGCATCGACAAGGCGCTGGTCGGAGCAGTGGAAGGCATCCTCTACATGGACGCCCAGCAGGCCAACAGCGACCTTGCTAAGCAGATTCGCCGCCACCGCGACCGCCTGATTCCCTGCGCGGTCCTCGACCCGACCTACATCGGCTGGGCCGACGACCTGAAGCAGTGCCGCCAGGAATGGGGCATGCCCGTCTTGCGGCTTGTCCCGCAGTACCATCCGTATCATCTGACCGACGAACCGGCCGAGGAGATAGTCGCAACCGCCCACGAACTGAAGATGCGAGTGGCCGTGTACGGACGAATCATCGACAGGCGAGGCCGCAGCCGACTCGACACCTCCCGTGATCTGCCTACCGATGAGATACTGGCGCTGTTCCGCAAGTTCCCCAAGGCCTCGTTCATGCTGCTAAACTCCTCTGCCGTCAAGCCGCCCAAAGGCGCGAAGGCGCCGAAGATATACCAGGACGTAGCGATAATGCACGGCGGTTTCGGGCTTGGCATCGAAAAGGCCCTGAAGATATGCACGCCCGACCGACTGATGTTCGGCTCATCGGCGCTGCTGCACTACATGCGACCGGCAATGCTGTCGATGGAGAAACTCGAGGCCGCCAAGGCCGTCAAGGAAAAGATTTTCCATAAGAATCTCAAGCGTCTCCTGCCGGAGATAGCGTAACAAGCCCGGCCGAGAGCAGAGTCAATGACCGCTCCGACCGTCAGCGTCATCATTCCCGCGTACAACTCCTGCCGTCAGGACTTACTTTCCAGCAGTTCGAGAATGAGTTTAAGTTGGCCGGTAGCATCAATGTAGGCGCATCGGCCGCTGGGGAAATCGCCGCGCTGCACAAGGGGCATTCCTTTGCTCTCAAGGCCGGCAATGATGCCGTCCATACCTTTGACACTGAAGGCGATGTGGTGCATGCCCTCGCCGTGGTCGTCGAGGAATTCCTGCCAGGTGCTCGGTCCGCCGATCGGCTCGATGAGTTCAATATCAATCTGACCGGCCTTGAAGAACGCCAGTTTGGCTCGTCCCTCGGTCGGTTTACCGTGGTATCGTACGTTCGTCTCTTCCAAAGGTCCGCTGATGATGATTTCCGGCACGGGCACGCCAAAAAACTCCGCGTACGCCTGCCTCGCCTGCTCAATGTCCCGCACAATCAGCCCGACCTGACAGACCAGGTTCGTTCCCAGACTTCCGTCGCTCATGCTCTTCTCCACTTAAAATCCGTGTTACAATAATGCCCATACCTACGCGGGATCGTCGGAATCTTACTTGTAACAGGGAAATACGGCAAGCCGTTCCCGATAAACCCGCGAAGTCTACCTCGAATGACAAGAAACCAGAGGAGACTATGAGAATTCATCATACAACAATGAAGGCCGGTGAGAATCCATTCGGATTCGGATATCTTCAGCGAACATCTAAACTCGACCCCAACCCTTGTAGCTCGGTTTCGTGACATTTTTGCATCTCCCTACACGTTCAAAAGTGTAGTCATAAGTGTAGCACCACGATTACCGGTGGGGATGATGCAGGAATGACGGCTTGTAACTCTTTGGCTTACCTGCCGATATGCAATGGGCCGTACTGGACTTGAACCAGTGACCTCCTGCGTGTCGAGCAGGCGCTCTAGCCAACTGAGCTAACGGCCCTCTGAAATCAAAGTTAAGTGTATGCCCATCCGGTCGGTCTGTCAAGAGAGCTTCAATACGATTCACCTCGATTTGTCATTGTGCTCTGAAACTCCAATGGATAAACTACCAAACCCGTTTGACCTTACAAAAATTCAAAGCAAGGCGGTAAAAGTGTTCAAGATAATAAGCAACGAGGAAGTAGGCCCGAACGTCCATCGCCTGGTGGTCGCCGCGCCGCGAGTGGCCAAGGCCCGTAAGCCCGGACAATTCGTGATTGTTCGCAAGGCCGACGGGGCTGAGCGAATCCCCCTGACGATAGCCGACGCAGACGCCCAGGCAGGGACCATCACGCTGTTCATCCAGGCGGTCGGCGTAAGCACCAAGGCAATCGTCGCGACACCCGCCGGCGGATCGCTTCGCGACGTCGCCGGTCCGCTAGGCCTGCCGACGCACCTTCAAAAATGGGGAAACGTCGCCTGTATCGGTGGAGGTGTAGGAACGGCTGTGCTCTATCCGCTGGCCAAGGCCCTGGCTGAAGAAGGCAACAAGGTCTATACCGTCATCGGCGCTCGCTCGGCCGGGCAGGTGATCCTGGCGGCTGAACTGGGCGAGTTCTCCGAAGAAGTTTTCATCGCCACCGAGGACGGCAGCGCCGGGCGGAAGGGTTTGGTCACAGTGGTGCTGGCCGACATGCTGGCGGGCAAACTTCCCAGGCCTGACGCCGTCTTCGCCGTCGGACCCGTTCCGATGATGTCGGCGATAGCCGAGATGACCCGCCAAGCCGCCATTCCCACCATCGTCAGCCTCAACGCAATAATGATCGACGGGACGGGCATGTGCGGCGGATGCAGGGTTACCGTCGGAGGCGAAACGAAATTCACCTGCGTCGATGGACCGGAGTTCGACGCACACCAGGTCGATTTCGCAGGGCTGAGAAACCGCCTCGGAATGTATCGCAAGCACGAAGCCGAAGCCGACGAAAAATGCAAACTGGACCAGTACATCGAGCAAAACAAGGAGGCCGATAAATGACGACCTCCACGTCGAACAACGAACTGACCGCCAGGCAGCGGATGGCTATCGAGCGAGTCAAGATGCCCGAGCAGGACCCCGCCGAGCGGGCCGGTAACTTTCTCGAAGTCAACCTCGGCTTGAGCGAAGCCGCTGCCGTCCGCGAGGCACAGCGCTGTCTCCAGTGCAAGAATCGCCAGTGCGTCCAAGGCTGCCCGGTCGAGGTCGATATCCCCGAGTTCATCGCCAAGGTGGCTGAAGGCGATTTCGCCGCCGCCGCCGAGATATTGACCCGCACGAACGCCTTGCCCGCCATCTGCGGACGTGTCTGCCCGCAGGAGATTCAGTGCGAGCCAAAGTGCGTTCGAGGCATCAAGGGTGAATCCGTCGCCATCGGACACCTTGAGCGATTCGTCGCCGACTGGGCAAGGAAGAACGACGTACAGGCCGAAACGACCAGGGTCGAACCGACCGGATTCAAGGTCGCCGTAGTCGGCGCAGGTCCTGCCGGTCTGACCGCAGCGGGCGAACTGGCGAAAATGGGACACGAAGTAACGATACTCGAAGCCCTCCACGCGCCCGGCGGAGTGCTGCGGTACGGGATACCCGAATTCCGCCTGCCCGAGAACGTCATCGACTACGAAGTCGCGCAAATAGAAGCCCTCGGCGTGCGGATCGAGTGCAACGTCATCGTCGGAAGGACGATCACGCTGGCCGAAATCCGCAATCAGTTCGACGCCTGCTTCATCGCCAACGGAGCCGGGCTTCCGGTGTTCCTGAAGGTCCCCGGCGAGAATCTCAACGCGGTATATTCCGCCAACGAGTTCCTCGTCCGCGTCAACCTTATGGGCGCTTATCGCGACGGCCCGGAGCGGACGCCGATAATCCGAGGCCGGCGGGTGGTCGTCATCGGCGGGGGCAATACCGCGATGGACGCCGTGCGAACCTCCAGGCGACTTGGGGCTGAAAAGGCCATGATCTTCTACCGCCGGACCGAAGCCGAGATGCCCGCGCGCGTCGAGGAAATCAAGCACGCGAAGGAAGAAGGCATTGAGTTCCACCTCTTGGAAGCGCCGGTCGAAATCCTCGGCTCCGAAGGCTGGGTAGCCGGGATTCGGATGCAGAAGATGGAACTTGGCGAGCCGGACGATTCGGGCCGGCGACGACCCGTTCCCATCCCCGGAAGCGAGCACGAAGTCGAGTGCGACGTTGTCGTCGTAGCCGTCGGTATTAACGCCAATCCGCTGCTGACTGCCACCGCCCCGGAACTCAAGACCAACAAATGGGGCTACATCGAGGCGGGCGAAACCGGCCGGACCTCGATCCCGGGCATTTTCGCCGGCGGGGACATTGTCCGCGGCTCTGCCACCGTCATCCTCGCGATGGGCGACGGAAAAGACGCCGCTGCGGGAATAGACGAGTACCTGCGGAAACTCCCCGTGGCACGGGCATCCCGCCCGTAACGGGTCGGGCCGAAACGGAACCAAACGGAACGAAACGGAACGAATGGGAACGAATGGGAACCGTTGGGAACCATTCGGAACGATTGGGAACAAAGGCGAAATCTGTAACTCCTTCCGTGGCGAGCACTTACGATTTTCGGGGTCGTTTTTTCGTCCATTTCCAAAATTAGTCCACGAATTACACGAATTGCACGAATTACACGAATCGACAGACCAAAGCCGGCAGATGAGCGCAGCGAATCTGCCGGAAATCGGTTCATCGGTTTTCCCCAAGTCCCTAAACCCAAGTCCCAAGTCCCTGATTTTCTCTCTGTTGACTTTTCAAAACTCCGCACAGCGTGTGCCTCATCGCGCACGCCTTGCCACGGCGTAGCGGCGTTAGCCGCGAAGCCGGGCCCCCACCCTCT
>DAOVLS010000072.1 GCA_030631125.1 Planctomycetales bacterium | reverse complement strand
TATCTCGAACACATCACCGGTCTCGGTCATCCTGAATCGCCGCAGCGGCTGGCTGCGATATGGGAAAAACTGCACGACGACGGGCTATGGGATAAACTGACGCATATCGAGCCGGTTCCCGCGAGCGTTGACGACTTGCTGATGGTGCACGGGGGCGATTACATCGGACAGGTCCGGCGGGACGTCGAATCGGGCAGGATGAGGCTCTCTACCGGCGATACGGTAATTAGCCCGAAATCATACGAAACAGCGCTTCTGTCAGCCGGTGGAGCGATGCGGGCTGTCGATGCCGTTTTCGGCGGAAAGGTTGGTTCAGTCTTCTGTGCCATCCGCCCGCCGGGGCATCACGCGACGGCCGGGATGGGCATGGGTTTCTGCATCTTCAACAACGCCGCAATCGCCGCACGGCACGCACAAAAGAACCACGGCATCGGCAGGGTGCTCATCGTCGATTGGGACGTGCATCACGGAAACGGAACGCAGGAAATCTTCTACGAAGACCCATCCGTCTTCTATTTCTCGACGCATCAGTTCGGCATCTATCCAATGCCGCTGACTCATCTGGGGTACGACGGCCAGAGAGGCGACCGCAGCGGCGTGGGAGCAAATATAAATTGTCCGCTTCCGATGGGTGCGGGGGATGATGAAATCATCGAGGCCTTTACCGAGCATTTGGTCCCGGCAATGGAAAAATTCTCGCCGGAACTCGTGATTATCTCTGCCGGTTTCGACTGCATCGCAAGCGACCCTATCGGCAGCCTGGGCGTTACATACGAAGGTATCTCAGCCCTGACGAAAATCGTCATGGACATCGCCGAGATCTCTGCCGGCGGGCGAATTGTCTCGCTTCTGGAAGGCGGATACAACTTGGCGGGCCTGGCGTCGGCAACGGCGACGCACATCCGAACGCTGATGGATTAATCCTCCGAAGGTGAAACCGTTCCGCGCGTGCGTTTGGTGTCGCCCCGGCGGCGCTTGGTTTCCATGCGGCGCTTCTTCGATGCGAGTGTCGGCTTGGTCTTGCGCCTGGGTTTGGGCTTTTTTGCGGCCTCGCGGATTAACTCGACCAGCCGGTCAATCGCATCCTGACGATTCCGGTGTTGCGTGCGGTATCTGCGGGCTGTGATTATTAGTTCACCATCGGCTGTCATCCGCCGGCCGGCAAGGCGAATCAGGCGATCACGAACATCGTCGGGCAGGGAAGCCGATTGGCTCACATCGAAGCGCAATTGCACAGCCGTTGCGACCTTATTAACATTCTGCCCCCCCGGACCGGAAGCGCGAATAAACTCCTCACGAATCTCCCCCTCGTCAATCGAAATGCTGCGAGTAATGCGAATCATACCTGTAATTTCCAATTTACAACTCTGCTTTGCGTAGCGGCTTCGCAGAGCAAAGTCGCCGATTTTCAATTGATAAGAAGGAGCGTTGAATGTTTTGCTTTTTCAATCGGCAATTGGCAGGATGTTTTACTGATCCTTGATGGTTTCTTCAGGTATGTGTTTTGGTTTACGCCCGTAGATTAGCGCCGTAACAAGTCCGACGAGTGGTGCGCCGGCAACGGCAGTACCCGCCCATCCTGCGCCTTTTACAACGGCGTAAACTCCACCAGCGACACCAACAAACGCGATAACGAAACCCAGATATTGTCCCCGTCGAATCTGGGTTCGGTCAGATTTGGCGTCAGCGATTCCGGCTTCGAGGGCTTTTGACTCGACTTCCTGCCGATGCCGGGCCTGTTTTTCCGCCATGGAAAGTATTCGCTCCGCTGCGCCGGGACAGATTTGATTATATTTTTCGAGGATCTGTGGCGGAGGCAATGGTCCGGACATCTCTGTCCTCTGCTCAAAAGCAACAAGATTGCCCTTTTCTGTGGCGTCGGACGGAGTGTTCCCGGAAATAACAGGAGTGGATTGATGTTTCTTCTTGTTCTTGCGTCTTGTCATTACGGAGTAAGTTTCGGACTGACATGTCCTATGGCAACAGAAATATCAACGCCGACCTTATGCCAGTCCTTACGGAGGGCTTCTGTGTCCGAATGATCGGGAAGATGTGACTGGGTATCCAGTAGATCACTTTGACCGGAACTGATGCCATATATATCCAACAGACTTCCAGCCCCTACGATCATATTGTTGATGGCGCGCTTATTCATAATTCTACTCCATGAGCAGCAATTTATATACCTGACATCGACGTACGTCAAGACATTCTTGAACATGCCGGACAAAAACGTTGTTTGTGTTCGATCATCGCTGTCAGATATTCCCTTCTATCTCTACTACGGAAAAGTTGGTCTATATGTTCTCTCCGTGCAGAAACGCTTTTGCGAAGCGGGCGGTCATTGTTTTGTTTGTCAGGGCCATGGGTAGCATCATTTGCAGCGACGTTTCGGGCGGGCGGATTCGGCCGGCGAGGGTGTCGCGCCACTGGTCCTTGAAATCGGCGAGGGTTTCCTGAAGCCGGTTGCTTCGCAAGGCCCGGTCGGCGACGTCGGCTGCCGCCATCGCGCTGTGGATTGAAGGGTCCAGTGTCGCGCCGGTCATTGCCGAGGCGAACCCGCCGGCTGTGCCGATCAGGAGCGTCCGCTTGGCGATGTGCGTTTCCATCTCCAGCGCCACCCCACCGGGCGGATGCCAGACGGCGGCGGTTGCCTTTGAAAGGTTCAGCCTCTCCGGAAGCGCGTCGGCCTGCTGAAGATTACGGATGAACCGGACGAGTTCTTCGGCGCCGTGTGAGCCGGACCCGGCGAGATAGACGATTCGGACATGCAACCCGCCGCCGGCCGTGAAGAACATACCGAATTGGTTGGCTCCGGCCAGCGCCACGACGTGCAGGGCCTTGTCGATACTGTTCCGGTCGGAAGGACGCAGACGCACAGTCAGTTCACAGATAGTTATTCGCCCATCCGGTGCGTCTCTCGCCGGTATGGCCAGACGGGACATTACTTCTGACGGTTCGCCCTCGGCAATCATCAGCACGTTCGCGCGGATTTCCCGCGTCGGAGATGTTTTCTCGCTCAGTACGACGGTTGTTTCCCGGAGGCTTATTTGGGGAGTTTTTTTCAGGCGGATACACCGAACGCCCACCTGCCTGGTCGCCGAAGCCAGGGTTTTAATCAGCCGGGGTCGCAGCAGCGTGAACCCCAGCGTTGTCCTGCTGCGACAAACGGCCTGGCGGGTCAGGTCCGCGGAGTGGAAATGCACCGCCCGGAAGGGGCTGTCCACCACGGACGACTTGACCTGTCGAAGGATCGGACAGGCGCTGAAAACGCCGGCCGGTATCCAGTCGGCCAGGGGCGATTCGACATCTCCTGCGTTTGCCGATGACGAAAGGACGATTACGCTGTGTCCCTTTTTCGCCAGCGCTGCCGCCGCGACGTAACCTGCCGCCGTCCCGCCGAGAACGGCTATATCGTAAGTCTTCGGCATTGTGTAAGGGACTATATTCGCGTTCAGCCACATCCGCAAGGTGCGGGCGTTGACAGCATCGCCCGGTAAGTTTCTAATAAACTTATGAGCAGGAGTATTGCAGCCGGGGCTGGTAAAGCGTGAATGTTCGTTGCGAACATTGTGGTCTTGACATAGAGGCTCCACCCGACAGTGTGGGCAAGGCGCTTCGCTGTCCTGCGTGCGGAAAGACCTTCATATGCAGGTTGCCCCGGGCAATCGTGGTCGGCGACCAGGCGGATCAGGAACCCGACGATGAGTTAATCCTGTTGGATGAGGTAATTGAGGCCGAGGAAGGACCGCTCGACACGACGGCTCGCGACAGGCCGCTCGATACGGCTAAAGACGAACCGGTTGAAACAGTGGGCGAAGATGGAGAATCGCCACTGGAGGCTGTTGCTGAAGCGTCGGTCATTTCCGCCGATGAAGCCCTGGCGAAGATGGGCGCTGCTGCGCCGAAACGCATCGTCAAGGAGAACCCGCACCAGTGGTATATCATGGTGGCCGGCGTCGCCGCGGTGGCGCTGACGTATCAGGAACTGGTCGCCAGGGCCGCCAGGGAAGAAATCAAACCCAGGTCAAAAATCTACTACGCCCCGGCGGGCCTGACCGTACCGGCACAGGATATTCCGGGGCTGTTTCCCGAACAGTATGAGAAGCGAAAAAAGAAAGGCAAAGTGAAGGTGTCTCCTCGCAGGCCTTCGGCGAGGGCATCGTCTAAAGTTGCCGATATCGCTGAAGCGCTGGGACATCTGGGAGATAAAAAATAGTCCGCGGATTACACAGATTACACGGATTGAATAAAGAAGTTTCAGGGAAATCCGTGTAATCTGTGTAATCCGTGGACTGAGTTCGTGAAACAGGAGATAAGCCAATGCAATTAGCCATACCCACGCGCGATGAGGCCTTCGCCCTTCTGAAACAGTACAACAGTAGCGAGCGTGCGATAAAACACGCCCTGGCCGTCGAGGCTGTCATGCGTTACTTCGCTCGCAAGATGGATCAGGACGAAGAGGTATGGGGCGTTGTCGGGCTGATTCACGACGTTGATTACGAGCAGTTCCCCGACCAGCATTGCCAAAAGGCGCGGGAAATTCTTGCCGAGAACGGCTGGGGCGAGGATTTAATCCGCGCGGTCGTTTCGCATGGTTGGGGGCTTTGTTCGGACGTCGAGCCGGTGAACGATATGGAGAAGGTTCTTTACGCCGTCGATGAACTCACCGGCCTGGTCGCAGCCACAGCCTTGGTCCGCCCGTCAAAAAGCGTGATGGACCTGACAGCCAAGTCCGTCAAAAAGAAGTGGAAAAACAAGTCTTTCGCCGCTGGCGTTGACCGGTCTGTCATCGACAAGGGAGCCGGGATGCTGGGCATGGAGCGGGGCGATCTGATAACCGACGTAATAATGGCAATGCGAGAAGTCGCCGAGGCGATCGGCCTGGCGGGGAGCGGTATTGGGTAGGCTGGGCCGGAGCGAAGCGGAGGCCCACCTCTTCCCTGCAAAAGAGAATATTGAATATTGAGCACGGAATTTTGAATTACGAAGTCAAAAAAGGTGGGCCTGCGCTCCGCTCCGGCCCAGCCTACGGTTGGAAATTTGGTGGTAAGTTGCAATGAACACATCCATTCTCGGCGACAAGATAATCATGCTCTGGCAGGTGCTTTTAGGCGGCGGGGCTGTTGTCTTCTCGGTTGCGTTCGGGGCGTGGCTTATGGGGCGGAAGTGGCGCAAAAAAGGCGAACAGCCGCCCAGCCTCGCCCACCGGGTAGAAGTCTGTACCGCTGTTGCAATCGCATCGCTTCTGGGTCTGCCCGTTGTCTTTGGGTTTATGGTTACTCTTATTCATATGGAGATGCCCTGCGTTACCTTGCCGGGCGTGGCGATTTTTATCGGATGTATAGTAACGTCCAGATCAATCAGGAGAGACTGGACCAGGAGCGTCAAGCCTCAGTTATGGATGATCGGACTTATTTGCGGAATTATCGGCACTATGTGTTTTGCTGGGACGGTTGGACGATTTCGAGTCATATCAAAGCGGGTAATAGACGGCGCTAACCTCAACGGCGTCGGCATAGGGCTTGGTCTGTACCACGCTGAATATGACGCATATCCGGACGACCTCCGCCGTTTGGTGGATACAGGTATTACTCCTGCTGATCTGCTACGGTCCATATATGGCAGCGAGAAACCCCATAAGCCTCGGTCCGTGCCTTACGATGGGCCTTGTGATTATATTTATATCCGCCTGCCGGAAGATGCGCCCGATGATCTTATCAGGGTTTGGCAGCCGGTGGAATATCACGATAACGAGGGCGGGAATGTGCTATTTAAAGACGGCAATGTGCGTTGGCTGACGCCGGAGCGGCTTATTGCAGAATTGGCCAAGACTTACAGGTGGCTTGAGGCGCGTCCGACAACCCAGCCGGCGACAGCGCCCGGCACGTAAAAAGTTCAGGAAGTTGCAATGGACACATCCATTATCGGCGACAAGATAATCGTTCTCTGGCAGGTGCTTGTCTTTGGCTGTGTTCTGGGTGGTATATTCTTTCTTCTTCCGTGGTTTCTCGGGCGGCTTTACCGGTGGCGTGGCATCGAGCCGCCGAGCCTCGGCAGGAGAATAATGACTTGTACTTTAGTGGTGCTTATAACCGTTTTTGTTTCCTATATTGTTTCCTACATAGTTATCGTGCTGCTGTTTATTATTCTGGGGGCGGTTCTTGGTACATTTCGTGCGGGCGACGAGTGGATTCTATGGTCTGTATTCTTGCCGCTGTGGATTGGGTCTCTTGTTGCAATTTGCATAATTCTTGTGAGATTATTTTTGTCCGAATCCGCAGAAGGCCATCGATGGATATCGAATCTTATCGCACTTGGGCTTGCCATTTGCGTTATGGGCATCTATTTGTGCGCAATGCCAAGCATCGGCCGAACGAAGACCTTGGCAAAGCGGTCGATAGACGGAGGCAACCTCAGCGGCATTGGCCACGTACTTGCGCATTATCACGAAGAGCACGGCGAGTATCCGGACGATCTTCGCCGTTTGGTAGATGATGGGCGGGACGCACAACTGTTGCTGTCCAGGTATGGTACCAGTAAAGACGAAATACCCGATCCCTGGCCTGTGCCTTACGATGGTCCTTGTGATTTCGTCTATATCCGTCTGCCGGACGAAGCGCCCGACGATCTTGTCTGGGTCTGGCAGCCGGTGAAATATAACGAGGACGAGGGAGGATGGGTGCTGCTAAAAGATACCGGTGTTCGTTGGATGCAAGCCGAGAAACTCAAGGCGGAAGTCGCCAGGACGCACAAGTGGCTTGAGGCGCATCCGACAACCCAGCCGGCAACAGCAACATCTAGGTAGGCTGGGACGAGAGAAACGAGTCCCGCCTTTTACGCTGGAATCCGAGAATTATTAGTCAGGAAATATCGAAATGTGATAGAATCATCTTGAAAGATAATGGAGTAGTGAACATGAAAACAATAAAGCTTACTGCCGAGTTGATTCCCGAGGAAGAAGGCGGATACACCGTATTTTGTCCCGAACTGGACATCTACACACAGGGCGAAACCGAACAGGAATGTATTGAAAATCTCCGCGAGGCCGCTGAACTTCATCTTGAAGAGTGTTGACGGTAATTTACGATGAACACATCCATTCTCGGCGACAAGATAATCGTTCTCTGGCTGGTTTTACCGGCCGGCGGGGCCGTTGTTTTCTCGGCCATATTTTTTGCGTGGCTGATGGGGCGAAAGTGGCGCAAAAAAGGCGAACAGCCCCCCAGCCGCGCCCGACGGGGTGCTGCCTGCGCTGCGCTCGCAATGTTCGCATTTCTGGCGATTCCAGTTGCTCTTGGGTTTCAGCAGAGTTGTCACTTTGCCAAGTTTGCCTATGTGAGCCGGTTATTGCCAATGATTGTAGTCGTGTGTCTTCTGGTTGCTGTTTTTTTATGAT
Source organism: Planctomycetales bacterium (assembly GCA_030631125.1). The sequence continues at coordinate 1,686 of DAOVLS010000072.1, read as the reverse complement.
CGGATGGGGCAATCGCGTTAAGGCACATATAATTTTGCTCGTACTGGTTTGCAGCATTTCCGGCATGGTTAGTTTTGTCGATACAATCTATCGTATGAGGAGAATCCTAACACTGCGGGAACTCGATATGTCCAATCTCAACTGCATCGGAACAGGGCTTATTTTATACCACATGGATTACAATGCTTACCCGGATGATCTCCGCTGTTTGGTGGACGAGGGTACTTGCCTTGCGGGCATGCTATTGAGTGTACGCGGCACCGATAACAGCGAAATTCCCGACACGTATCCTGCGGACTACCCGGGTCCGTGTGATTTTATCTATATCCGCCTGCCTGAAGATGCTCCCGATGATTGCGTGTGGGTGTGGCAACCATTGGAGCATCACGATGGGGACGGGAGCGGAGTATTATTCAAAAGTGGGGACGTGGAGTGGCTGGAAGCCGGGCAACTCAAAGCAGAAGTCGCCAGGACGCATAAGTGGCTTGAGGCGCATCCAGCCACCCAGCCGGCAACAGCGCCCGGCACGTAAAAAATTCAGGAAATTGCAATGAACACGTCCATTCTCGGCGACAAGATAATCGTTCTCTGGCAGGTGCTTTTAGGCGGCGGGGCTATTGTTTTCTCGGCTGCGTTCGGGGCGTGGCTGATGGGGCGGAAGTGGCGTAAAAAAGGCGAACAACCGCCCAGCAGCGATCAACGAGTAACGGTGTGTGCTTTTGTTGCAATAGGCTCACTCCTGCTGTTTCCGGCTGGGATGGGGGTTTTATACACGCTTTCGCATGAGGGCTGGTTGGTTGCTATCACCCTGCCTGTCGCGGCGATTGTCGTCGTATGCCTCGTAATTGCGAGGTCGCTCGTTGGGGGATGGACCAGGAGCGTTAAGCCTCATATATGGATGGTTGTACTTCTTTGTGGAATTACCGGTGTTGTGTGTTTTGGTCCAAGTTTCGGCCGAATGCGGATCTTGGGGCAGAGGGTAATGGATGGGAATAGCCTCAACAGCATCGGCAAAGGGCTTGTGATTTATCACGATGAATATGACGCATATCCGGACGACCTCCGCCGTTTGGTGGATTTTGGGTGGCCAGAGGGACTGTTACGTTCCATCTACGGCAGCGAGAAACCCCATAAGCCTCGGTCCGTGCCTTACGATGGCCCTTGTGATCATATTTACATTCGTCTGCCGGCCGATGCGCCCGATAATCTTGTTTGGGTCTGGCAGCCGGTGAAATATCACGATAACGAGGGGGGCCATGTGCTATTTAAAGACGGCAGTGTTTGTTGGATGCAGGCCGAGCGACTCAAGGCGGAAGTCGCCAGGACGCATAAGTGGCTTGAGTCGCATCCTTCCACCCAGCCGTAAAATTGGGGACACAATACTATTTTTTATCTTTCCGGGATAACCCGGAAAGATAAAAAATAGTATTGTGTCCCAATCCTGTTCGGCACTCAGTTTGCACCACGGGACTTACGATAGCACATAGAGGCAAATGCGGCAACCTGGCCGGCGGGAACTGAGCGGGGAGAATAGCATCCTGGCTGGACCTGCGCAGCATAAACGCCAGCGACGGTCAGCGAGAGGACCGGCCTTGCGGGGTCAGATGATTTTTTCGAGAACATCCTGCCGCTTGAGTTTGTTGATGTGGCGCAGCAGTTCTTCCTCGTCGGCCCAGCCGGTAAAGT
>DAOVLS010000160.1 GCA_030631125.1 Planctomycetales bacterium | reverse complement strand
CGCCGGTAGCCGGTAACCTACCGGCCGAAGAGGCGTGATAGTACCACCGACCGACGGCGAGGACAGGCCTGTCCGGGTCGGTCGATTCGACGATATTCTCGCAGATTTCATCCCATGGCCAATCGGCCCGGCTCCGGGCGAGCAAGCCGCCCTCTCTGTCGATAACCATTATTTCCGCATCAAGCAGAGGCCCGAAGCGGGCGAGGACGTCGTCGTTCAGCGGCGCGCCGCTGTCGGCCAGGGCAGAGGCGGAGTTGGCAAGGCGGGATTGAAGTTGCGCCCCCGCCAGCCGACGTGCACCGCGAACGCCCAGCAACGTCCCAACGCCGAACGTTACGGCGAAAACAACAATGGTCAGGATAATCAACCGATACTTCAGCGACATAGTGAATCCCGCAAATCCGCCTGCTCTACTTTTTTCCAGACTGGGTATGTTTTCGCATCCAGATTATCAGTTCGCTTTTGGACATTCTCCCGGCGGCGACGTCTAGAACGGTCTGTTCCAATTGTTTCTCGCCGGCAGAAAGGTTGACGCCGTTGACGTCCAGAAAAACAAAGGCCGACATCGCACCGGCCCGTTTGTTGCCGTCGTGAAATGGATGGTTCTGCGTTATGTGGTAAAGATAAGCGGCAGCCATAGCCGGAAGGTCTTCGTGAAGATACTGTCTGGAAAACTGCTGCTGTGGCATCATCACAGCCGATTCCAGCAGGCCGTAATCCCTGATCCCATCCAGGCCGCCTTCTGCCTCGATAGTATCGGAATGGATGCAGATAACATCCTCAACGCTGAGAAACACCGGCCTCTTCATTTACTTTGCAAGCCTCTTGAGCGCATTCCCGTATCGACGCCGCATCTTCTTTAGCGATTTAGTTACCGCTTCGGGACCAATGCCGACATTTGCCGGGGCTACGACCATTGTATTACCGCTGATCGTTACCTGAAGCGGCGTGTCCACCTCGATGCCCATAGCCTCCATCGTGGCCTTATCGACAGGCAGCGCCTGGCTGTTGCCGTGTTTCCGTAGTGTCTTAATCATTTCATCGACTCCCTGACTTTCACCTGTACATACAATGTTATACCTATCGGCAGGATATGTCAAGTACTTTTTGGGAGAAACGGCGCCGTACCGGCGACGGCTAAACAGGTCCCACGGTAATCCGGCTACTTGCTACTATTTTCGACGGCGAGTTTGATGTTTTTCTGCTGGAGTGTGGTTCCGGTGATTTGCGCCAGCCGCGCCAGGGCGGTGTTAAAATCGGTAACGGTCTGGACTTCCGCCCGCTCGGCTGCGGCGAGTGATTCCTGGGAGTTGAGTTTCAGGTTGAGGAATTCGGGCGTAAGCCGGCCTCGGATGCGCTCGGTGTCTTCCAGCGCCTGCAACTGGGCGCGCGAGGCAGCCGTTGCCGCCTTGCGGGCCTGCATCTCCTGAAAGGCAGTCTCGATATGCCGAATGGCCACCCTGACACTCACCGCCACCCGGTCGGCGGCGTTCTGCATCTCCGTTACGGACTGAAGTTGCTCGAACCGTCGCTGTCGAAGCAGCGATTTGGCGGCCCGGTTGCCCAGCGGATACTCGAATATCAGTCCGACGCTGTGATCCAGATAATCGAAGGTGAGCGACTCGCCCCCGGCCTTGCCTCCGACGTCCCTCATTCCCTGCCCGCCGACCGAAGCCGTCAGGTCCAGAACAGGCAGCGTCTCGTTTTTCGCCACGCGGACCTGCACGTCGGCGGCTTCAATGGCGAGGCGCGCCTGCTCCATCAAGGGGCTATGGCGCAGGGCGCTGACTAATTGGTCCGTCGGGTCGATGCTGACCTTGCTTATTACCGGTTTGGTGGTCGGGACGATGGCGTAACGCCGGAGCGGGTTCATCCTCGCCACCGACAGCAATCTCGCCAGCCTGTCCTGCACGTCGAAGATGGCCTGCCTGGCCCTGTACAGGGCGGCCCGGCGGGTCTCAACGGCGGCTTCGGTCTGCTTAATCTCCACCTTTGTGGCGTCAAGCGCGCCTCTCGCCCGCACACGGTCTCGCGTTTCTATCGTCTTGGCCAACAGGGCGTTCTGTATCTGAAGTTCCCGCCTGGCCTGCACCAGCGTCCAGTAAGTCGCCTGCACATCCGCGATGACCTGCTCGACCGTCTGGCGGAATTGCGAATTAGAGACCTTTTCGCCCAGTTGTGCGATTTTCAGGGCAGAGAGGTTGTAGTCAGGCCAGGCGCCCCGCAGCAGCGGCTGGGTCAGTTGAAGCGAGAGCATCGATTCGTAATTCGGGTTCAGGAGCGTTGCGGCTGTGTTATCGGAGGTCCGCGTAAGTTCCCACGCCAACTCGGCCGTTCCGCCGGTAACGGTCCTCTTGCGGACGCCCACCTCTACGGGAATCGACCGGGACTTGAAGTGCCGAAACGCCGTGGCGGTGTGGTGGTCGGTGCGCGTGTGGCTGGCTCCGGCGAATACGACCCAGTCGAAAGCAGCCGCCGCCTGGACCATCTGCTCGCGCGAAATCGCCGGAGCGAAACTGACCACGCGGATATCCAGGCTGTTGGCAATTGCCAGGCGAATCGCCTCGTCAAGCGACAGTTGCACGCCGTCCCGGTCGGTCAGTTTGTCCTTGACGATTTTAAACGTTTTGGCCTCGTCCGGGCGGAGAATGTCCAGACCTTCATCGCCGAGGCGCTTCTGCGGCGAGCGGGCAAGGACAGACCTCTGGTAATTGGTAACGAGATTCTCGTCAATCTGCCCCGGCGAGACACAGCCGACGACAAATACGTAAACCAACCCGATAAGCAATCCACAATAAGCCCAGGGGTTCGATTGGGTGGGGTTCGGGCAATTTTCGGACATCGCCATTGCATTAGTCTCCTATCAAGGCAATAATCTTCGGGTAACTATAAGGGTAGCAATTATGGACATCCTTGGAAAAGTTTTCAAGGCTTACGATATTCGCGGCGTCTATGGGACCGAGATTACCGAGGACCTTGCCTGGAAGATCGGTTTCGCGGCGGGTCAGTTTCTTCGCAGCCTGCTGCGGGGATATGATCGAGGCCAGACCAGCGCCAATCGCCTGGTGGTCGGGCGGGACATGCGTCCTCACAGTCCGCCCCTGGCCGATAACCTCATCGAGGGCATCCTCGCCAGCGGGCTGTCGTGCGTGGATATCGGAATGTGCGACACGCCGATGATCTACTTCGCCGTCAATCACCTCGGCGCTTGCGGGGGTATTCAGGTAACGGCTTCGCACAACCCCATCGAATACAACGGGTTCAAGATTTCAGGCCTGAAGGCCAGACAAATCGGGCAGGACACCGGGCTGAAGGAAATCCGCCACATCGTCTCGACGCTCCGACGGATGCCGCCGGGACAGACCGCGGCAAAGGTCGAACAGATGAACCTCTGGGGCGACTACCGCAGGCACGTGCTGCAATCTCTCAAACTCACCCGCCCGTTGAAGGTCGCCGTCGATGCCTCCAACGGAATGGCCTGCAAGATGATTCCGGAAGTCTTCGACGCCACCGACCTGGAAATCGTCCCGCTGAATTACGAACTCGGCGGCGGGTTCGCCCACCCCCCGAACCCGCTTATTGACGCAAACCTGGCGCAGGTCCGTTCAGCCGTCAAGGAAAACAAGGCCGATTTCGGTATCTGCTTCGACAGCGACGCCAACCGCTGCATGTTCGTCGATGAAAAAGGCGAAATCGCCCGTTGCGACATGATTACCGCCATGCTGGCGCACCATTTTCTCAAACTGCATCCGGGCTCTACCGTAGTCTATGACCTTCGCTCCTCGCGCGTGGTGGCAGAGGAAATCTCCGCCGCTGGCGGGACGCCGCGACGGGAACGCGCCGGGAACGCGTTTATGAAAAAGGCAATGTCCGACGCACACGGCGTCTTCGGCGGAAAATTGAGCGGACATTTCTACTTCCGCGACAACTACAACGCCGAATCAGGCGCTATCGTATTCGCCACCGTCGCTTCGATCGTCTCGGAGCATGAGACGCAACTGAGCGAACTGATCGCGCCGCTGAAACGCTACGTCCAGAGCGGCGAGATAAACTTCCGCGTCGAGGACAAGGCCGAAAAAATGAACGAACTTGCCGGGAAATTCGCCGACGGTAAAATCGATCATCTCGACGGCGTTACGGTCCAGTACGACGACTGGTGGTTCAACGTCCGCCCGTCAAACACCGAGCCGCTGCTCCGCCTGAACCTCGAAGCAAAGGACAAGACGATGCTCAAGGACAAACTCGCGCAAGTCCGGGAGATACTCGGCGAACCGGTGGAAGAATAAATGACCAATGATTAATGTCTAATATCTAATGACCAATGTCTAATGAATGTCTAATGACCAATATCCAACAACTAGCAACCGATTGCACGGAAGCCTCGCAAAAGCATTTGGTCATTAGGAATTAGACATTAGTCATTGATTAGACATTGGTCATTGGAAAATTGGTCATTATGATGTATGGAGATAGCGATTGTTTGAAGGCAAATCAATAGCGGTTGTCGTTCCGTGTTATAACGAGTCCGAGCAGATCGGCGGCGTCCTCGAGACGATGCCGGAATACGTCGATTGCATTATCGTCGTCGATGACGCCAGCACGGACGATACCGCAGACGCGACGCGCCGGCACATCGAATCCGAAGGCGCAGAGACCCGAACCGTCCTTATTGTCCTGCCGAAAAACCAGGGCGTCGGAGCCGCCATTGCCGCCGGGTACAAAGAGGCTGTCGAAAGGAAAATGGACGTTACCGCCGTCATGGCCGGCGACGGGCAGATGGACCCGAAGCAACTGCGCCTGCTCATAGCCCCCGTCGCCGCAGGCGATGCCGATTACGCCAAGGCGAACCGCCTATACTACCGACAGGCATGGGCGTCAACGCCCCGAACCCGATACCTCGGAAACGCCTTCCTGTCGATGCTGACCAAGATCGCCAGCGGATACTGGCACATAGCCGACTCGCAAACGGGTTTCACCGCTGTCAGTCTGCAGGTCCTGGAGACAATCGAACTCGACAAACTGTATCCGCGCTACGGATACCCCAACGACATGCTCGTCCGTCTGAACGTCTATAACTTCCACGTCATGGATGTTCCGATTCGTCCGGTGTATGGCGTCGGCGAGCAATCGAAGATGAGGCTGTGGAAGGTCATCCCGACGATGAGTTGCATGATATTCAGGCGTTTCTGCTGGCGGCTGTGGCGGAAATACGTCATCTACGACTTCCATCCGCTCGTGCTGTTTTACGCAGCCTCGATGTTCCTTGCCGCTGCCGGGGCGGGGCTGTTCGTGCGAATGATTTACCTGCGAATCACCGACGGCATGTTCCCTCCGATGAGCACAATGGCGTGGATTTTCTGCACTATCTCCTCGATGCAACTGGGCCTGTTCGCCATGTGGTTCGACATGGAAATGAACAAAGACCTGAAATAGAGTCCCGTTCAAAATAAGGTTATGGGCGCAAAAAATATCCCGTGATTAGTCGGCTCACGGGATCAGAGGCCAAGTCCTAAGCCATAAGGCTAGGGCAACACACTTCTTCACCAACAACCATCGTCAGATTATACGCGATTAATTACAGTTAGTTACAGGTTTTTTGGGGGGGGGGGAAGGGAGGGATATGGGGAGGTGGGATAAACCGGGACTCAAGCCGCATATAGCACCACCTTATCCCTGTCGATGGACTCGCGGAAGTAAGGGTTTTTGACTGCCCGCGGCATGACCAGGTCCACAGGCCTGCCGAATAATCTCTCCAGCGCCTCCAGAAGCCCGAAATAAGCGTCCGCGTGCCGACCTGGCTTGAGAGGAAGGAACTCCACGAGGAAGTCAAGGTCGCTGCTTTCGGAGTCGAAGCGGCTTTCGCTTACCGCAGAGCCGAAAATCTCAAGGCAGCGAACGTGATACTTTATGCACAATTTCCTGACCTCTTCAAT
>DAOVLS010000285.1 GCA_030631125.1 Planctomycetales bacterium | reverse complement strand
CACGCCGACGACGGCAAGTACCGCAAAGCGGCGACCGGATTCCTGAAGGACATCAGCAGGGGAACGCCGTACCTCAGCGCATGGATGAAACATTTCGGACGGGACATCAAGATATTCGAGAAACGCTGGCGCGAATACTGGCTCGCGCTGCCGGAAAAACCCACCGCCGACCTGTACGACAAAGCCGTCGTCGCCACGCTGACCGGCTTCTTCGCAAGGGCGTATAGCCGGAGACAAAAGTTCAAAGATGCCGATGAGTTTATCCAGGCCGCCAAGGCCGGAAAACTCCAGGCCCATAAAAAAGACTGGCTACCGCCGAAACTGCTCGCCGACGCCCTGGCCAAGGCCGGGAAAATCGGCGAGTGGAGCATCGAGATTAAACAAGGCCGATTGCCCAAACTTATCTGCACACGGGACGACGGAAAACAATTCGTCGGAACTTTCGTGCTAAAGGCCGGCAGGGTCAGTAAAGTCGATGTGAAAATCGTTGAGAAAAAAGAAACTAAAGAAAGATAAACTGGGTGCCATGCCTTCACGCGTAGCGCAGCGGAGCGTGTAGGCATGTTTTACGCTGCGTTACATGCCCACCCCCGAAGACGGGTGAGGGCATGGCACCCATCATTGGTCGAATTGATTGGTTTATGACGCCACAAACTCAATACAACCCGGTAACTCCTGAAATCGTCGAGGAGTTGAAAAAGATCGTCGGTGAGAAGTATGTCATCTTCGGCGATGAGGAGAAACTCCAGGCTTACTCGCACGACGAGGTGGCTGACGAGCATTACGCCCACATGCCAGATGCGGCGGTCCGGCCTCGGACGGCTGACGAGATCGCAGCCGTTATGCAACTGGCCAATCGCGAGATGATTTCCGTAACGCCGCGCGGGGCCGGCAGCGGGTTATCCGGCGGGGCGGTGCCGGTGGCCGGCGGGATCGTACTGCTGACCGACAGGATGAACAAGGTCATCGAGATCGACCTGGCCAACATGATGATAACCGTCGAGCCGGGCGTGGTAACCAACGAAATCAACGACCTTATTCGCGACGACGGGCTGTTTTATGCGGGCTATCCGATGAGCCTTGAGACGTGCTTTATCGGCGGGAACGTAGCCGAGAACGCCGGCGGCGGAAAGGCTGTAAAGTACGGCGTAACAGGCAGATACGTTACGGGCCTGGAGGTCGTAACGCCGACGGGCGAGATCGTTCAGTTAGGCGGCAAACTCGTCAAGGATGTTACGGGTTATAACCTTATAGGCTTGATGGTCGGGTCTGAGGGGACGCTTGGGATATTCACGCAGATAACGCTGAAACTGATGCCGTTGCCGACGGCGAGCGTTGATTTGCTTTGCCTGTTCGCCTCGGCTGAGCAGGCCATTGAGGCCGTTCCGAAGATAATGACCGGCGGGGGGATAATCCCGACAGCGATAGAGTTCATGGACCGCAGTTCGGTTCGGGCGTCGTGCGAGTATTTGAACGAGACGATTCCTTACGCCCAGGCCGGTGCGATGCTTCTGATAACGGTGGACGGTTCGGACGTCGGGCAGGTCGAGCGAGAGTATGAAGCCATCGGCGAGATGTGCCTGGAGGCCGGGGCGATAGAAGTCTATGTGGCTGACAATTACACGACGAGCGAACGGATCTGGAAGGTCCGCCGGAACATAGCCGAGGCCTTCAAGGTCGTCTCGCCGCACCAGAGCCTTGAGGACATAGTGGTTCCGATAGCAACTATTGCGAAGATGGTGTCGGGTTTGGTGGAACTGTCTCAAAAGTATGATTGCCCGATCCCCTGTTATGGCCACGCCGGCGACGGCAACCTTCACGCCACGCCGGTGATGAATCCGAAATGGTCGGTCGAGAAATGGGACGGCACGCTGCCTGATATACTGACCGATATGTACAGGCTGACGGCTGATCTCGGCGGGACGATCAGCGGCGAGCACGGCATCGGGCACAAGAGGAAGGAATACCTCCCGCTGGTAATGTCCGAGCCGGCCATCGAACTGATGCGGTCAATCAGGCGAGAACTGGACCCGAACAACATCCTCAATCCGGGAAAGATTTTCGACGTATAGCAGACCGTAGGCTGGGACGAAGCGGAGCGAAGTCCCACCTTTTTCTGATTTTATTGATTTGGACCTCGAAAATCAGTATTATGTCCCCAGATTATAGATAATGTCCCCAGATAACCATTCAATCACCTGTTGGGCAAGAGAACAAATGACAAAGACCACGCTTCATGCTGTCCCAATTGAGGCAATCAACGCATTTAATAGGTCGATGCAAGAGGAATCCGACAGAGCGAGGGTTCTCCTTGCGGCCATGTGGATGGATTACTTTCTCACATGCAGGCTCAGCAATGAGTTTGGTAAGGGGAATGGGGACGCAAGGAAACGACTCTTTGGTCCCACGGGGCCATTCTCATCTTTCGCAGCCAAGATCGACATTGCGTTCTGCGCAGGGTGGGTAAGCTCGGGCCTCCATCATGACATGCACCTGCTTCGGCGCGTCAGGAATAACTGCGCTCACAGTCTTGATTTCCCCGGGCTGAACGACGACGGAATATCTAAGCAGATTTCCCAGCTCAGGACGCCGGGTCGCCAGTACTATGACTGGGGTGATCTCAAGGCCGGTGTGACTGCGGACGGAGCGGTGATTATCTACTCGGGTGATGGACCCGAAGACGTCACCGAGGATCTGGACTTCACGATACCAGGGTCTCTCGGGTTCCGGATGGGCATTCCGGTTGTCATCGCAGTATTGATCTCCGAGCTTGGAGTCCCATTGATCCTCGACGAGAATGGCAGCTTGATGATCGCAGAACTGCCAGAACACATGAGGAAAGCCCAACAAGAGGATGACTAATCTGGGGACACAATACTGATTTTATTGACTTGGACCTCGAAAATCAGTATTATGTCCCAATACTGTTCGGCACTCGGTTTGCTAGGGCGCAACGGTGCGGCATAGCAGCGTCGTTGTGCTAACTGATGCTTAGAAAAGCATTTGACAAAAGGCTCCCAACACGAAATATCGACAAAAAAGGGCCTCTGGCAAGGGCGCAGACAGAATGCCACTGGATCAGCACTCGAAAATCTACGTTCGTTACCCCTTACACGACAAGAAGTTACAAACAATAAAATTCGTAGCAATCTGAGTGCCGAACAGTATTGATTATGTCCCCAGATTACCGCTGGATTTCCTGTCCGACGCGTTTCATTTCGTCGAGGAAGGAGTTTTGGTCGTCGGCCCATTTTTCGGCTTCGAGAGGCGCGACCTTCCCCGCTGCGACCAGGCCTGCCAGGCTCCGCTCCATCGTCGTCATTCGTTCGTTGGTAACATCCTTGATTCGGGTCTGCAACTGCGTATAGACCTGCTCCATCTTGCGCAGGCGGATAAGGTTGCTGACGGCGTAGGTGTTATTGAGGATTTCCATGGCTACGACCCGCCCTTTTTCGTCGTTTCGCGGGATGAGTTTCTGTGAAATGACGTAGGCCAGGCCCAGCGACAACTGGCTGGCGATTTCATCCTGCTGGTTTGCCGGGAACATATCCAGCACTCGCGTGATTGTGCCTCGGGTGTCGCGGGTGTGCAGCGTGGAAAATACCAGGTGCCCGGTTTCGGCCGCGGTCAGCGTCCATTTCGTGGATTCCCGGTCTCGCATCTCGCCGACGAAGATGATGTCGGGGTCTTCGCGCAGGCAGTCGCGCAGACCTCGCTCGAAACTGGGCAGGTCGCGGCCTACCTCGCGCTGCGAAATCATGGCCTTGCGACTTTCCAGGCGGTATTCGATCGGGTCTTCAAGGGTGATAATCCGGCAGGGGCGTGTTTCGGCGATCCGGTCGATCAGCGAGGCGATGGTGGTGGATTTACCTGCGCCGGTGATTCCGGTCAGCAGAACAAGACCCTGCTGCCTGGCGATGATGTCCTTCCAGATGTTGTTGGGGAAGCCGATTTCCTCGACCGGAGGGGCGGACCGTTCCAGGGCGCGGATAGAAATGGCCAGTCCGTCATTGTCGTGGAAGCAGTTCAGGCGGAACTGGAGCGCGTCGGTGAAGAGCGAACTGTCCACTGACCCGTCGGTTTTCAGTTTTTCCAGTTCGGTTTCGGTCAGCAGAGTTTCGGACATTGCTGCGACCGTCTCTGCGTTCAGGTTGGGTCCTTCCATTTTCTGGAGGTCGCCGTCGATGCGGTAGGTCGGCGGGCAGTTGACTTTCAGATGCAGGTCGGAAACGCGCATCCGGCCGCTTTTGAGAAAATAATCCAGCATATCCTTCATACTGGCCTGCTTATCGTCGCTGACGGCGTATAT